>CAYSQQ010000074.1:0-5497 GCA_964433275.1 uncultured Thermotogae bacterium | reverse complement strand
TTCAGTGGGGATTGGGAGCGATGGGAAGCGGCATGGTTAAGCTTATGCTGGAGAAGGCTAATATAAAGATCGTCGGCGCCATTGCTCATCGCAGCGACAAAGTCGGGCAGGACTTGGGTAAGGTGTTGGGATTGGAAAAGGAAATCGGAGTGACGATCACTGCAGAGAGTGATCCCAGTGCGGCATGGAGTGGTAACGGAGCCGGTATATTGCTTCATACTACCTGCTCTACGACAGTCGATGCTTTTCCGCAGATCAGAGCAGCGCTTGCAGCGGGGTTGAATGTAATCTCCATCGCTGAAGAACTCGCCTATCCGCATGTCCAGCAGCCCAAATTGGCGCAAGAGCTTGGTGAATTAGCAAACCAATATGGGGTGACCCTGTTGGGAACAGGGATCAACCCCGGGTTTGTGCTTGACTCATTGATCATCGTGTTGACGGGGGCAAGTTGCAAAGTCAACCGGATCAAAGCGCGGCGAGTAAATGATCTCTCACCGTTTGGACCGGCAGTAATGAGGACCCAGGGGGTGGGAACGACAGTCAAGGAATTCGAGCACGGGCTCGCTGACGGGTCGATCGTCGGCCATATCGGCTTTCCCGAGTCGATCACCATGATCGCCGACAGTATCGGTTGGAAGTTGGAGAGGATCGAGCAGACGCGTAAACCAATCATCTCGCAGGTAGAGCGGAAGACCCCACATGTGGAGGTGAAACCGGGCATGGTCGCCGGCTGTAATCACATTGGGCGTGGGATCATCGGTAGCGAAGCAGTGATTGTCTTAGAACATCCACAGCAGATCCATCCTCATTTGGCAGAGATAAAGACCGGAGATTACATCGAAATAGAGGGTACACCGCCGATCAATCTGGCGATTGAGCCGGAGATACCCGGTGGATTGGGAACGATAGCAATAGCAGTCAACATGATTCCGGCGGTGCTCGCCGCTCCTTCCGGCCTGGTATCGATGCGTGATTTACCGCTGCCAGCGATACTCGCCAGCGCCAGGGAAATTGTAAAGAGGTGATCGCTGGTGGAAGGGCGTAAAGGGGATTGGGTGCAGATTTACAAGGTGCTTCTGCAACCGGGGCAGCGGTCGCCACATATTCCCGAAGATACAAAACGGGTTCCATTAGAGTTGCGCGTCAAAGGGTTTCTTACCCGCGATGCCAAGATCAACGATGAGGTGACGATCATCTCCCTTGCGGGGCGCATTCTCACCGGCAAATTAGTGGCGATATGTCCGCAATACGGCCACGACTTTGGGAAGCCTATTCCGCAACTCCTTTCCATCGGAAATGAGTTGCGCATGCTGCTCAACGAGGGAGAAGAAAGATGAAGGATACAAGTTACATCGCTGTTATGGCACGACGTAACGAAGTGATGAAACGTTCGGTAGGGATTGACTACGAACAATTTGAAATCAGTCCGCTTGCATTCGATTATAAACAATTGATGGCGATGACCGGTTACAGCCTCGATGATGTCTACACTATCCAGAGAGAGACACAAGTCGGAAACACCCCGCTGGTGGAGCTCAATAACATCACGGCATTAGCGCGGCAACTCTCTCTAAAGGGTAAAGGGGCGCGGATATTCATCAAAGACGAAGCAGCCAACCCATCAGGAAGTTTTAAAGATCGCCGCGCTTCAGTATCTGTCTACCATGCCAAAGCCAATCACTACCCAGGAGTAGTAGTCGCCACCAGTGGTAATTACGGAGCAGCGGTCGCATCACAAGCGGCTAAACACCGTTTACGCTGCATCATCGTGCAAGAGACCTTTGACAGCCAGGGTCTTGGTCAACCAGAGATCATAGAGAAAGGAAGGGCGTGCGAAGCTTACGGCGCAGAGGTGCTTCAGTTAACCGTCGGGCCGGAGCTCTTTTCCACCTTTCTTCAGGTGGTCGATGAAACAGGATATTTCAATGCTTCGCTCTACACGCCGTTCAGCATCTCAGGGATAGAGACATTAGGCCATGAACTGGTAATGCAACTACGAGAGAGAGAAGACCGGGATCCAGATATGGTGATCGTCACCCATGCCGGCGGAGGGAATATCACCGGTACTACGCGCGGGGTGCGGCGAGCCGGCTGCCATGCAATGATGATAGCAGCAAGCGTTGATCTGCACGGCCTCCATATGGCATCGGATAAAGACTTCAATCGCAAGGCGTTCACCACTGGACATACTGGGTTCGGCATTCCCTTTGTCACCAAACCAGATCGATCAGATGTGCCGCGCAATGCGGCTCGGCCATTACGCTATATGGACCGCTATGTAACGGTTACTCAAGGGGAAGTCTTCTACATCACCGAGGCGTTGGCGCAGTTGGAAGGAATGGAGCGAGGCGCAGCCGGCAACACTTCGTTGGCTGCGGCATTCGTCTTAGCGCAGCAGATGGATTCTGACCAGATTATCGTTGTTCAGGAGACGGAGTATACCGGCGCCGGTAAACATCCCACCGCCCAATTGACATTAATGCAACAGATGGGGATAGAGATCCGTCGTGGTGATCCGCAGGAGAATATTCCAGGTAAAGCGATCGTCTTACCGCAGCATCCCAGCCAAATGAGGGTGCAGGAGATCGATCTTGATCTGCTTAGGCGCTCATACATCAAACACGCTGTCGCGTCTCTGGAAGATTTCAAGATGCTTACTGGCGAGTGTATCGACTTTCTTGCTGCAGAGACGCGTCGCGACCGCACATTTGTCGAAGCGGCAATCACTGTTCTCAAAGGGGGATGAGGATGGAGAGAAAGGATGATTATTTGCAGCGTAGAAAAGATTTAACAAACCTGACGGATGAGGAGCTCAATCAGCGGTTCTGGGAGCTGACAGAGAGGATCGTCGATCCTCTGATCGAGATTGGAAAGAGACACACCACTCCGTCGATTGAACGGTCTGTCCTATTACGGATGGGGTTCAGCAGCTTGGAAGCGAAAGAGATTGTCAGCCGCTGCCAGGAGCAGGGTTTATTACGTAAAGGCGCTGGCCATGTTGTCTGGAAATTGGCGCAAAAGCGCAAGGTGGCAGTTCGCGAGGCTGGACTGGCCCTCTGCGGTGACGCTACGGAAACAGCCTTGGAAGAGGTCAAAGAGTTATTTCGAGCAGCAGGGACCAGCTATCAGGAGAGAAGATGAACAGGGATAAATACCAAGATAAACTCGACCTCGACAACATCTTAGAGGACCTTGAAAATTATCGACCACGCCGCAAAGGGTGGAAATGGCGCACCAAGGTAGAAAACCTTCAGATGGGAGATTTTACTTATCATGAGTGTTCCACTCCCCTTAAGCAGAGCATCCCGCTCCCTGCTGCCCGTGCATTCGGAGGGATCGATCCACAGCCGGATTGTGTTATTACTTCGGAGATCGCGTGGCGGTTTGAGGATGATATCCGGCGCATGCGGATGGCTGCTTGGCACGGCGCTGATCATATCATGGTTATCCGCACAGCTGGCCAGAGTCATTTCGACGGGCTGATCGAGGGGACACCGATGGGGGTAGGCGGAGTTCCTATTTCACGCAAACAACTGCGCGCCAGCCGTAAAGCTCTCGATATGATCGAAGAGGAAGTCGGTCGGCCGATCAATTTGCATACCTATATCAGCGGGGTGGCCGGCCCGGAAGTTGCGGTGCTATGCGCAGAAGAAGGAGTCAACGGTGCGCATCAGGATCCGCAATACAACATTCTGTATCGCAATATCAACATGATCCGCTCCGTTGTCGATGCAGCAGAAGCAAAAAGAATCATTGCAGGGGCGGAAATCATGCAGATCGACGGGGCACATAATGCCAACGCCACTGCAGTTAAGGCGTGGAAAGTGATGCCTGAATTGCTTGTCCAGCATGCAATCAATAGTCTCTTCTCCCTTAAAACCGGAATAAAGCAGGACAAGATATGTTTGTCGACTGTCCCTCCCACTGCTGCTCCCTCCCCTGATTTACGGATCAATCTCCCTTATGCTGTCGCCTTACGCCGGCTTTTCCCCGGGTTTAAGATGCGGGCGCAGATGAACACCAAGTACATGCAATCTGATACGCGTGAAGTGACGGTCACTCATGTGCTTAACCTACTTATTTCACGCTTGACGAGCGTGGATATTCAGAGCACGATTACCCCTGATGAAGGGCGGAATGTGCCGTGGCACTATAACTCGATTGCAGGAGTAAATACCGCTAAACAGACATTGATCGGACTCGACGGTCTGCGCGATATGGTAAAGCTGGATATGGAAGGAGAGCTGGGAAAGAAGGTACGGGAGATTACCGAGCGGGCGATTCTCTTTTTAGAGGAGATAATAGAGCAAGGCGGCTATTTTGCTGCAGTAGAGGAGGGATTCTTCGTCGATTCAGGACTCTATCCCGAGCGGTCAGGAGACGGCATTGCGCGCCGCACCGATGGGGGAAGCGGAGCAGGATCTGTAATAGAGCGTGACAACGATTATATGGCGCCGGTCTGTTCTCACTTCGGAAAGAACGATCTGCCAATCGATGAAGCGACTAAACCATGCTCGCTGATTGGCGGATGCACGCTCTGCAATCCCGATAAGATTGTCTATATCGACGAACTGGATCCTACCGATAATGTCAATATCAGATTGGATAAAGTGCGAAAAGAGAGAGAGGCTGGTCTGATCAAACCAGAGGTGGCAGAGTGGGGAGATGGAACAGTGTTGGTCTCCCTGTTTTTACCGGCGCCACCTGAGGTCGCCAAATTTGCTGCATTGGAAATAGTCCGACAGATGGGATTAGAAGAACCTGAAGTGATAAACTACCAGGTAATGCATCCAGCAGAAGGAACGTTTCTGGAAGTCAAAGGGAAAGTCGATATCGCCATTGATCCTGATATGCTCGTTATTCCGGAAGAACCGCAACTTCTCACAGAAGAAGAGATCAAAGAAGATATCAAACGACAGCCGATGTTGGTGATAGCAGCTACCCTGGGTGAAGACGAGCATTCGGTGGGAGTGCGCGAGATACTTGATATCAAGCACGGCGGACTGGAAAAGTACGGGATCGAATGTCATTTTTTAGGGACATCAGTATCAGTGGAAAAGTTAGCCGATGCTGCGATTGAGTTTGCCGCCGCCGCTATTTTGGCGAGCACAATCATATCGCATGGTGAGATTCATCGCATCAACA
This sequence comes from uncultured Thermotogae bacterium, assembly GCA_964433275.1. Taxonomy (GTDB): domain Bacteria; phylum Bipolaricaulota; class Bipolaricaulia; order UBA7950; family UBA7950; genus UBA7950. The sequence goes on along the minus strand of CAYSQQ010000074.1, from coordinate 352 downwards.
TGCGGAAATTGCACGAGATCTGCATTGAAAAAGGAATTCGCGACCAAATAATCGTCGTTGGCGGTGGCACACAAATTACCGATGAGATGGCGAAGGAGGCCGGTTTAGACGCGGGATTCGGACGTGGAGCCACAGGCCACCAGGTAGCGAGCTTCTTAGTACGGCAGCGGCGCGTGCTGGCGGCGAAAGGCCGCCGTCGTATTGCGTAACCGCAGCGAATAGTAAGCGGGGCAGACCTTGGTAAAAATCAAAGATCAAGGTTCGAAGAGGAGAGGCTGGGAAGATGGGAAGATATATGTAGTCGGGCTCGTCCCTGAGCCCGACCTTAAGGGTCGGGGATGACCCCGAGTAC
>CAYSQQ010000073.1:0-5523 GCA_964433275.1 uncultured Thermotogae bacterium | reverse complement strand
AGGTAAACTTCACTTTCAACATCCTCTAAAAAGTAGCCTGTCCCCTTATTCCTGTAATCAGCACATCACCCTGAATTAAGGTCAGGTTGGGGTGATCCTTATACGGCTTGTCCTTTAGTGAATCACGGCGCAGGTTGTCATAGATAACGATACGGTTGTGATCCACCAGACGACCGATTAATGTGGAGCCAATAAAACCGGCTCCACCGGTGATAAACAGCTTTTTACCACTTATCATTCGTATGTTCTCCTCAGAAGGCCAGTAATTTTAATCGCTGCCCGGCCGTCACCATAAGGGAAAGCCTTCTCTACCCCTGGCCGGGCCTCCAAGGCTGCCTGGACGATCCGCTCCGGATTGTACCCCACCAATACGTTTCCAGCCCAACTCGACCCATTCAGTTTCCTCTCGCAGGGTCAGGCAGGGCGCTCGGTAGAAGAAGGCCTCTTTTTGTACGCCGCCTGAGTCGGTGATGATCAGCCGGGCCTGTTTCTCGAGCATGACCATGTCCAGGTAGCCCACCGGGTCGATCAGCCGCAGGTGTCGGACTGCCTCCGGGTAAAGGCCGGCTTGCTCCAGGACGGTCCGGGTGCGCAACGGTAAGACCACCGGCAGATTCTGGGCTACTGCGGTCAGGCCCGCGAAGATGGCCCGGAGCCGGGCCAGATACCCCCAATCATCGTGAACCGAGGGCTGTGGATTGCAGGGGCAATAGCTCCATACCAAATTCCAGCTTCTTTCCCAATACCTCTGAGGCATCTATGACTTCGATGCCGACCAATTTTTTTTCGGCGCTGAAATCAACATGCACACCGGGAGCAATGGTGACCGTCTCGGCGACTTTCTTTCCTGGAGCGTCGAAGTAAATATATAATAAATCTCGGACTGGGTCGTATTCTATCTTCATCGGGCGGGTTCGTGGGGTTCATTGGGTTCGTAGGGTTCGTGGGTGCATGCACTGCTACCCCGTGAAAAGGGTTCGTCGCCTGGGATTGCACGGGGCAAGTACTTTGCGCCGATCGCTTGGGCGGCGTCTTCGATAACAGCAAGATCGAATTCCTCGGCAATGGCAATGATCTCGTCCATGTCAGCCATTTGGCCGTAGAGGTGGACGGGGATAACCGCTCGAAACTTTGGGTTCATAGAGTTCGTAGGGTTCATAGTGTTCGTAGAGAGGATATGGCGGAGATAGTTGGGGTCGAGGTTGAATGTCTGCGGATCGATGTCGCAAAAGACGGGGGTTGCGCATACGTTGTAGACCACTCCGGCATTTGAAGCAATATAGGTGAAAAAATTGCTTGTATCATAAAGCAAAATATCAAGCGTTATCTTTTGTTTCTCCAGCAATATTTTAAGTATATCTTCCTCTATCCGAGGAATCGCTGCCACTGGGAACGCTTCCATCTGGTCCCAAAAATGTTGACTATCCAACTTATTTAACGACATTCTTAAAAGATATGCCAGGCTGGTATGTTTTGCCCATCCCTCATACCAAGCACTTTTGCTGGTAGGTTTACATGTTCTCCCAATAGCAGCCAGCAACAGAGAGCCACCTACGGTGAAACCATCACGTACTTGCTTAGAGTTTATGTGTCTATTTATAGATTGCACGATCTTAAGTTCTTCAGCAATATCCAGCATAACTGCAACTAGCCCATGGCTATAGCTGCGAACTTTCTTGGGAATACCTTCTTGCAGTCTCTTCAAAAGGGTATCAGCAGGGCCAAGGTACTCCAGGATAATGGGCCTTGGCTTGCCGTTAACCCTTCGGGATTCAACAATAGACCAGTAATTATGTCCACGGGACTTTCTTTTTTGTAGCGTCGCCATATCAGTGTATCCAATATCATAATTATTTTGTTTTGTCAAGATTTTTTGCAAAGAAACTGCTGAATTTATTGGGATACAAGGCCTTTAGTAATTATGATAATCTTGTAAATTTTGCACAGATATCAGTGTATACACTTCTTACGCATTATGCTGCCTCGCAAACCGCTGATTTCATTGGATAGTTGAGCCCTGGTATGTTTTCTATGCTGACTTTTGTAATAAACTCACGCTAGAAGAAGACTTAGCCCGTTGGCAAGACCAATACAATCTGAAAACCAAACTAAAATCAATCAAAAAGTTGACGCCTTATGAGAAAGTGGTAGAATATTTCAATGAGCAGCCGGAAAGATTTTCCCGTCGACCGAAAAGGAGTCAATTCTGTACCACTAACTGATGAAACTTAACAAGTGAATAGTGAATAGTAAATGGTAAATGGTGAATGGTGAAGAGGTAACAAGTAAGAGGTAATGGGTGAAGACTGGTGACTGATGAACCTGGAACCGTGTTCCGTGCACCGTGCACCGTAAACCGCCTGCCGCTGCGTTCTCCGCGGTGGCCGGTCGCTTTCCCCGACAGTCAACGGGATTTTATCGCAGAGCACAGCTTCTTACATTTAAGCGTGCGGAGCCTTCCTCTTAACCTACACCCTGAGGCACATTATAAAGGAGGGTACAACTGCTGACGAAAACTATGCTAAACATCAACAGGACGCGCCAACGCATTTGCCAAAGCTCTAATTTTGCACTATACTTGGAGGTGTAAAAATGATTGAGGCGTTACGGGTAGTCGTCGGTGTGGGGTCGCAGAGACTCAAAACGCGCGTGGAGAGTGACATAAGACCAGCAGCAGTATCGCTGGCGGCCTCAGCAAAACATGAAAATATGGTCGAAGAAAGGCGACCGTCCAAATTGTGTTAACCTGGCACAGTTTGGTAAACCAGGGTCCATGATGGGAAAAAAGAGAAGATACTATCTGTTATCACTGGATGGAACATTCAAAGAGAGCAGTCAAATATTCAAACCGACGCCGTTCATTGAACAGCGTGATAATAACACCTATTTAGATCAACTTCTCGTCAAAGCAGAATTGATAAAGAAAAAACGTCCGGCCAAGGTGATCATCAACTGTTATCGTACCTTCTCTGCTCGTCCTGCTGATTGCGAAGAGATCGCCTCCATTATCGAGGGGATTAGCGCCGCAGGGATCGAAACGATCTTTTATGCCAAGGAATACGGGGAGAAGGAACTTTACCTCGCTGCTGCAAGTGAGCGCGCTGTGATTGCTCCGGACGGGTTTCTCCGCTTTTTCGGTTTTTCTACAACGATGCCGTTTGTAAAGCGACTCGCTGACAAGCTGGGAATTGAAATTGAGATATACCGCCGAGGAAAGTACAAAGGTGCAATGGATGTCTTTCGTGTTGATAAGATTGACCCGGCCACTGAGGAAGCCTACGGAAAATACTACGAGGTCCTCTTCAATCACTTCATCACACGCATTTGCCGGACGCGCGGCAAAGAGAGAGCGGATATCGACGAGCTCATAACCGGCAAAGTCCTTACCGCTCAGGAGGCACATGAGCAAGGATGGGTCGACGATGTGGATTACATCAACAATCTGATTGATGGATGGAAAGAGGAGAAGTGCAAACCGCTTAAGCTCAAGGTAAAAAGACTTGCGATCGGCCCGCGGAGGCGAGGGAGAAAGAAGCGAATTGCTCTTTTATTCTTCGATGGCGCTATCATTGATACTCACAACCAGAAACGATCATTTCTCGGACAGCAGGCAATCGGGGACATCGATTATATCGATGAAATACGGCAACTTCGGTTTAATAAGCGTATCGCCGGCGTTATATTCAGAGTGAACTCACCCGGCGGCTCTGCCAGTGCCTCGGCTCATTTAGCAGAAGAACTTCTCAAACTGAAAAAGAAGAAGCCGCTGTTTGTCTCCCAAGGGGGAGTAGCGGGGTCGGGTGGGTATTTCCTCTCCTATCCGGGTGATAAGATATTTTCCCACAATACAACTATTACAGGATCTATCGGTGTTATTGGCGCATCATTTTATTTCAAAGCTGTATATGATAAGATCGGTCTGACCCATTCCACGTTGAAGAAAGGGGAGCATGCCGATCTATCCAGCGTGACGCGACGCCGCAGCGAAAAGGAACGAGCAATCATCGACGGGCAGATAGAAGCGCTGTATCAGAATTTCATAACGCGTGTCTCCGGCGGTAGAAAGATGAGTGTAAAAGAGGTGGATAAAGTTGGCCAAGGAAGAATATGGAGTGGAGAAGATGCCAAACAGCTCGGGCTGGTAGATGAAACCGGCGGTCTGTCAGCAGCGCTCAAAGCGATGGAAAAAGAGCTCGGCGTAAAGAAAATCGCTGTCGAGATACTTCCTAAACTCCGGTACTCTTTCTTGGAGAAAGCGTTCCTCGGTGGCCAGAAAGAGACTACTCTTTCATTCCCACCGGAAATGGATAACCTGCTGGCGCTAATAAATGCGGAAAAAAGTAATTTGCTTGCCCCTATTTATCTAATACCAGAGCTTCTTTTCTTCGACATTAGGGTGTAATTGTGTCATTCAGGGTTCTAAATCAGGTGGAAGGTAAAAGGTAAAAGGCTGAAGGAGGAAGGAGGCAAGTTGGATCTTCCCTCCCCGCCCGTTTGCTCCAGGCAGGTCGGGCTCAGGGACGAGCCCGACTATTCTGACTTCTGACTTCAGTCTTTAGTCACCATTCACCATTTACGTCTTGACCCTTAATCCCTATGAGATCAGTGTAAAGGCCTCGGCACGCGAAGCAGGATTAGTCCGTAATAAACCACGGATCGCTGATGTCACCAACTTGCTTTCCGGTTTCTTGACCCCCCGCAATGTGACGCATAAATGGGTTGCTTCCACACGTACTAACACTCCATAAGGCTTGATTTGCGTCATCAATGCGTCGGCGACCTGTGTGGTGAGTCTCTCCTGTAATTGGGGCCGTTTAGCCGCTATGTCGAGGGCACGGGCTAATTTACTCGCTCCGACAACTCGACCTTCTTTTACAATATAAACGATGTCCGCTGTGCCGGTAAAAGGAAGAAAATGGTGTTCACATATCGAGAAGAAGGGAATCCCCTTGACCGCTACCATCTCGTCATAATTCTCTTGATAGAAGGTTTTGATTATCTGTGTTGGTTCTTGCTTGATATCAGCGAAGAATTCGCTGTACATTAGAGCTACCCGCCGTGGTGTGTTGCTCAGTACTTCGTCATTTAGGTGCTCAGTTCCTATTCCATGTAGAATCTGACGCATGCCCTCTTCTATCTTTTTCAGATCCATCTATTTCTCCTCTGCGTACTGCAAGCGCATACTCACAGACAAAATGGTAGTCTAATTATTATCGGTGATCAACTCGTAGGTTGCATCATTGAAAAAAGAAGAGTACCATCGTTGTAGTAACGGGACGTGGCGCAGCCAGGTAGCGTGCTTGCATGGGGCGCAAGAGGTCGCCGGTTCAAATCCGGCCGTCCCGACCAAATCGGACTTTCGGATTTTTGGGAGAAAGTAAAGAAGATTTTTTGAGAAAGACGGGCAACCACAAGGGATTGCCCCTACAGTTGTTGACCCAACCGTGAACCTGTAATTTTCAACCCGGAACCGCCTGCCTGTGCGTCGCACGCAGACAGGTGAATCTGATAACCTGCTCGGGG
>CAYSQQ010000072.1:0-5620 GCA_964433275.1 uncultured Thermotogae bacterium | reverse complement strand
ACCATTCACCATTCACCATTCACCAATTACCTCTTTTTCTTAACCAATTACCTAAATTGTATCTCTGCTAAAGGCTTGGTCACATAGAATGGTTCGATAATGCAGAGTGAATTGGATTTAAAATCTATCTCCGCGGCCAAACGAACAATTTGCACTGGCGAAGGGCGATTGAATCGCTTATCAACGACTATCGCTCCGGGGATCGTTTCCAATCGTTGACGGAAAAGATCTGCTCCACTACCGATGAAAGTCATTGCTCCTTTCTGCTTGGCCCGGTTTATTACCTCAGAGATATTCATTGCCTCAACTTCACCGCGCTGGTTGCCTTCTCTGAACCAAGCCGCATAGACAATTTCACGTCTGTCTTTGACTAACACACAGAGGTTCTCCGCGTCTGCGCGCGCGCGATAGCTATCTATTCCTCTGATTCCGACGAGCGGTATGTTCAACGACTGGCACAATCCCTGGGCAAAGGCTATTCCGATCCTAAGACCGGTAAACGATCCTGGGCCTCGATTTAAACAGACCGCATCAATATCCGTTATCTTAACTTCTCTTCGGGTTAATAGCTGCTCAATCGCAGCTGTCAACCTCTTCCCATGGCTCATCGGAGCGTCAAAGAGCAATTCATCCCAGAACTCCTCTTTATCCACAGAAAGAGAGACCATTGCCACTCCTCCTAATTTTTCGGAAGTGTCAATTCCTAATGCAATCATCATTTATCAATTTTACGAGAAGAGCGGTAATGGTTCAAGGAAGCGATTAGTGATACGCTATCTCTGATTTTCTTTTCTGCCATCAAATTATGTAATTTGGCGATATCTTTACCGATCTGGTGACGGAGGAATTCGATGGTGGGATATTTTACATCATCACGAATCTTCTTAAGCAAATGGACCTCCATCACCACACCGTATAGGTCTCCTTTATCTTCTCCTGGTAAATGAACCTCTATTCGTGTCTCTCTCTGATGCAAGGTAGGGCGTTGGCCGATGTACAAGAGCCCATCGGCAGCATAAGATTCCCAATTGATATGCGCCGCAAAGATCCCTGCCACAGGTCGAACCAATGAGTCTTCGATGGTAAGATTAGCGGTAGGATAGCCGATTTCGCGACCTTTGCGATCTCCTCTGATGACTTTACCAATCAGGGAGAATGGCCGGCCCAGGAGTTTATTGGCCTCACTTATCTTGCCGGCATCAACCAAAGATCTGATCCGTGTGCTGCTTACCGGGTGGAGTGGATTATCTTCACTGCAAAGAGAGGGAACGATCACTATATCCAAACCGTGGAGATCACCGAGCTCGATCAACTTGGGCAGATCGCCTTTTCGTCTTCGGCCGAAACGGAATCTCTCTCCCACGACAACGTGGCGTGCATGGAAACGGTCGACGAGCACAGTACGAACAAACGTTTCGCTATCGAGATTGCAGATCGCGGAGAATTCAATCTCTTCCACTTTATCGATGTAAGTGCGCAAAATAGCTTGTTTTGCTCTGTAAGGCATAAGAAGAGCTTGATCATTGCCTGCCAAGCGGGGAGGAAAGGTGAATGTACAAGCAACTGCCTGCAGCTGCTTAACATCTGCAATCTCTTTCGCTCGTTTCAATACCTGTTGATGGCCGATATGGACTCCATCAAATGTCCCCAGTGTTATTACAGTTTTCTGGCCCATCCCATCCTATCCGTTTACGGTTATTAATCGTATGACAACTAACGCCACTGCTGCAGAGCAGCTGTACCGATTTTTGCCAGCCGGTCATTGCAGATCCATATGTCATTACTCAGGTGGGTAGGGAGAAGGTTAAAGGCTGAAGGCTGCATGTAGGTCCACGGTTTACCGGAATGGTTTATTCTGTTCCGGCATGGAACTCTTTCCGAACCCAACGAGCCCTATGAACCCTACGAATCCTTTCCGAACCGTGAACTTCTTTCCTTCTTTAACCCAAAACCCAAAACCCAACACCCAAAACTTAAAATCTCTTAAGCTACGAACCCCATGAACTCTTTCTGAACCGTCTACCTTCCACCTGCTTTAGAACCCCTTCAGCCTTCAGTCTAAACAGCTTCAGACTGACTACGTGAGTAGTTACGTTGGTATTTTTATTTTTTGCCGCCTGCCTGGCAACAGACAAACAAAGTTCGCCGAGATTCAGCACAGCGTCTTAAGTGCAAGAATGCAAAAGATACTTCAGAAGTGTTCATCCGTCAGCTTTTAAAACCGACCACTAATAGCTGGTCACTCACACAGAGATTTGACTTTTGCACTTTGCAATGTTGTATCCATCAAATCATCTTTGGTAACTTCGTGAATACAAGCGAATCTGATTAAGGTTCTTCTCTTTCCATCTTAGCGCTCCCCGCGTCTTTAGGGAATGCAATAAAAACAAGCGCTGGTTCGCTGACAACATCCCTGCGACAGTAAATAGATATTAAACGGTAACTGAACTTGTCGCAAGATATCAAGTAACTACTCAGGTTCAAAGTTCCGGGGTTCACAGTTCAAGGTTAGAAAAAGATGAACATAAATCGGTATGAAGATAAGGCGAACAACCGTGAACCGTGAACCTGACAACCTGAGTAGTTACGATATCAATTGCCTGTTGCCTGCTGATCAAGTACAATTACCGTAAGATGCGTATAGAACGAATGACATCCCCGCAACGCCAGGCAAAGGATCCTCCGTTTGTCTCCTTGCGACCGCAAAATCTACGTGATTTTATCGGCCAAGCGAGCATCAAAGAGAAATTGGAAATATACATTGCCGCAGCCAAAGAGCGCGGTGAGCCGTTAGATCACGTTCTCCTCCACGGCCCTCCCGGCTTAGGAAAGACCACGTTAGCTCATATTATCACCGCCCAGTTAGGAGTGGAGATCAAAACGAGCTCTGGCCCGGCATTGGAAAGGCCGGGAGATCTGGCAGCTATCCTCACCAACCTCCGGCCGGGAGATGTGTTCTTCATCGACGAAGTACATCGACTACGCCGGAATGTGGAAGAGATCCTTTACCCGGCGCTGGAAGACTTTAAGATTGATGTGATTTTAGGAGAAGGACCCAATGCACAATCACTCCGTATCGATCTACCGCCGTTCACCCTTATCAGTGCAACTACACGCACCGGTCTTCTCTCATCACCATTGCGCAACCGATTTGAAGTCATCTTCTATCTCGATTTTTACCGGCCGGCGGAATTAGAAGCAATCCTCCTGCAGGCAGGAAGAACCCTCGGCATTGAAGTGACTCCGGACGGAGCACGCGAACTGGCCACACGAGCCCGCGGCACTCCTCGTATCGCCATCCGTCTTCTCAAACGAGCCCGTGATTACGCGCAAATTAAAGGTAATAGAGTAGTGGATCGCGTTGCAGCCCAGAAATCTCTCCGCATGTTAGAGATAGACGAACAAGGATTGGACAGCCTTGATCGACAGATTCTCACTGCGATAATCACCAAGTTCAACTGTGGACCGGTGGGGTTGGAGACGATCGCCGCTGCGCTCTCTGAAGAGAAAGAGACGATCTCCGAAGTCTATGAACCGTATTTACTCAAGCAAGGGTTTCTGCAGCGAACGTTGCAGGGCAGAATCGCAACTGATTATGCTGTACGGCATTTAGGCCTGCAGTAATTATAGCATCGGCTTTCCGCTAAGCGCCCTCAGTCAGAGTTAAGTAAATCGCAGGTGGATATCTGGGCTGTAAATTACTATCAGCGTACAGTTTCGACAAGGCTCTCTGTATCTAACTCACACGTAACAGGCATAAAGTATTGGCGTTGCCACACAGGATCCAACACTGCTGCACAGTCTTTATTATACGCCACAAGCTTTTCCCGATAAGAAGAATCACCTAAAATGGCCTCTGCTTCTTGATTTAACGGAGCGGGGTTATATCTCTCCAGCAGATTGCTGAGCTCTCCGAAGTGGTCGCGATAGAGACAAGGACGAAGCAAGTTGTGTTGCGTAGTAGGAGGGGAACCGTAACCGCTGCTCCGTTGCCAAGCACGGATCGCAGCGAAGAACTCGATTTCCATCAGATCGTTCAAATTGCCGCCTCGCTCATAAATGTCGTGGATATTGCACCCCGCATAGGGAGTGAATGCACACGGAGCAACAGCACCATTCCAATTGATGTAAAATTGTCCGGCCGGCCGCCGCAGACTGTGCTGCTCTGTCCGAAATTTGCTATGAAGATTCTGTGTTGAACGATCGCCTCCCATAACCGGTGGTGCAGCCGCCGCAGTTGAACCGGCTCCATCATCAGATCGAGGTTATACCCCCTTCCCACCGGCGTGTAGGGAAAGATCCAGGCGTACATCGCTTCTTGTTGATTGCAGTAAAAATCGATGACCTCATTGGCCAGTATTTCATCGCAATTATTACGCGTTGCGGTTAGCGCAATGCCGAACAATACGCCCGCTTGGCGAAGATACTCGCATACAGCAAGGAGTTTGCCGAAGATCCCCTCTCCCCGTCTTGCTTCGGTTGACTTTATACCTCCTTCCACAGAAATAGCGGGAGAGAGATTTCCTGCTTTGCCGATCCTCTTTGCTACCTTCTGGGTCAGGCAGGTGCCGTTGGTATAGAACAGGAAATATGAATCCGGGTTGGCTTCCGCGATATCCAGCAACCCCTTCCCCTTACTACGATAAAGGAGCGGTTCTCCACCGGTGATTACAACGAAGTGCGCTCCCCACAATTCTCGCATTTCACCGACTATTCGATTGAAGAGATCAAATTCGAGTGTGGCCGGATTATCTTCTGTGCCGGCCCAACAGCCGGTACAATTGAGGGTGCACGTTCTGGTAGGACTGATGACGAGGAATCCCGGTGGACTATTCTCGTATTTTTCCCTGAACTGCTCCCTGGCAGGAGCAGAATTAATCGCGGCATTGATAACGGTGGCAGTGCTTCGGAGTGTATGGTCAGAGATATTCCTGCTCTGTAGCGCCCGCTCAGCAGAGTGGAGTAAACTTTTTGCGGCAATATAACGGTCCCGGTTTATCTTCTATAGCCGATTGGAGTTGGACGTTACGCGGTAAATTATGCGCTCAGTAAGATTGATCGGTTTTCTACGTAGTAAGGGAGGGCCGATATCGGGTTTTCAATGTTATTGGCAGTATGGTTGGCCCGATAAGAGTTGATACAATCGATTCAATGGGTCCTATCTTTCTATTCATCGTCTTCCTCCTCGCTGGAAATTCACGATGTGCAAGCCGGATCAAGCTGGGGTATTAACCCTTGCCACAGCAAGTTATGCAATTGTTGCACTGCTTCACGTAGGTTTATTTCACCATTCGGCTCGTCTGTATCGATTATTTTTCCGATGATTGCTTCAAGCGCTCCCATAATGAGTGTGGCCATAAGGGATGGATTACAAGGTGTTATTTCTCCCTTTGCGATACCTTGGGCAATGATTGTCTGCAGGTGCGAGGCGATCGTATCCTGGAGCGAGCGGAAAGTATCTCTAAACTTATCTTGCGCTATCACCTTCTCACACAAGATGAGTTTCGTCAACGACTTGTCCTTTGCCAGCCGATCAAAGCATAGTTGCAGTACGGCTTCGATCTGTTCCTTTACCGGGCGGTTACGCTGCGTGATATCCGCCAATGTTCGTTGCAGTACA
>CAYSQQ010000071.1:0-5846 GCA_964433275.1 uncultured Thermotogae bacterium | reverse complement strand
AGTTGTTATGTTATCCATGATTATCCCCCCTTTTTTGAGAGTATGTTGTTACCATCTTAGTTGAGTGATTCTGTTGCTGCAATAGAGGTGCCTCACTGTAGGCAACAAGCACAATACAGATGGCTCAATGGACTGCATTGTGTATCACCCATTAGGTGACCCAATCCACCCGGAGGCGTAGTTATTATGACTCATCAGCGAAGAAAGAACAAGATCAATCGCATCGAACCTACTTCTGAGGACCTGACCAGTCGTGCCGGCCTGACTTCTTGAGTACGCTGCCTGGAACAGATCAACAGCTAACGTCTACTGAAACCGCGCCGAAGACACAACCGTTGTATTCGCCGGAGCTTAAGCGACAGATAGTAGAGCTTATACGGGTGGTAACGAACGGCTAATCTTTTCAGAGATGAGAGCGAGCAGCAGAGGTTGGTGAAGTAACTGTGTTGTGTCTATCCAAGAGAGAGTCAGCGAGCAAGTCATACCGCAACTTTCAGTGTCAAGTATAGACTCAACTCTTCTTTGGCCCTACTCATTACTTCCTCCTACTTATCCACGCTTGATCTCCATCTGTGACATCACCAGGCCGGTCAATAGTTTGGGATAAAAATCAGTCGATTTCTGGGGCATCTTTTCATCCATATCTGATATTATCCGCACCTCGTCGATCGTTGTCGGATTCAGAATTAACGCTAACTGATGGCTTCCAGTCTGGACCATGGCTATGGCCTGCTTGCTATCACGCACATAATCGACGTTCGTCTGTGCCCGTAGAGCCGCTTCGTCGATCCCAAGGAACGGTTCGAGTAGTGCCTGGTGGAGAATAGTGATATCGAGCCGCTTCCATTCCGGCGAATGATCTTTGATTATCTCATCCATGATCTGTTCGCCGTGCAGACGCAGTAGATAAAAATCATTCCCGCCCATGTACAATCCGAAGAGATGTTCTCCCATTTCGCGCTGGGCAAGCGAGGGGAGAATTTCACTTAAAGCCGCCATCTCCTCAATGACAAAGTTTTCGGCAAGCTTTCCGAGGAATTCTTTTCGGTCAAAATCGTTAAGATTACGAATTACGCGGTGGGTAGGGAGGATAACCAGCCCCGGCTCGTTAATGTTTATCATCGTCACCATTCGGCAATGGAAACTCTCCGCCCCGATCGCTTGCCGTTCAGCAGCGCGACATTCTTCCATGAATGTCACCGCTGTTTCATATCGATGGTGCCCATCTGCAATATAGAGCGCTTTATCGGCCATCGCTCTCTGCAGCGCCGCAATCGTTTCTTCATCGCTGATCTCCCACAGCATATGGCGGTTACCGTCGTTATCCAGTGCTTGCCAACCTGGTTCTTGTCCGGCGATAGCGCGATCGATCGCTTGATTAGCCCGCCGCTGTGGATCAGAGTAGAGCATGAATATAGGGCCGAAATTGGCCTCGGTGGCACGAATCAATTCCAGCCGGTCAGCTTTAGGTCCAGCAAGAGTCGTTTCATGGCCCTTCACTCCGGCGCTGGATGGCTCCAGCTCAGCAAGGGCAACGAATCCTTTACGTAAGTAAGTTGTTCCCTGAGCATTATATTCCTGATAGGACGCGTAAAGCGTGGGTTGAGCAGCACGAGCGAGGATTCCTTCTCTCCTCCATCTTTCCATATATGCAGCTGCGCGGGTATAGCGGTTATCGGTGTCATTATCATTCGGCTTAGCCTTCCCTTTAATCATCCGAATGATGTTATACGAACTGCGCTGGTAAAATTTCTCTTGGTCTTGCGGATCGATCTGATCGTACGGCGGGGTGACGACAGAAGAGAGATCATCAATCTTCCTTATAGAATATGTGATTCCATGAAAGGGAAATATCTTTGCCATAGTAAACTCCTTGCTTATTTAAAGTTCTGACTTGTTGAAAACGGAATCAAGCGGCATAAAGTCCTAAAGATGCAATATTACATCGCAACTACTCAGGAGCCAGGAGCCAGAATTCAGGAGTCAGAATGAAAAGGGAACCAGCCAGGCATTTTCAAGACTTGATTGTTTGGCAAAAGGCTCATCAATTCGTTTTATCCTCCATTCTGGATTCTGGCTCCTGGCTTCTGACTCCTGAGTAGTTACAATTCTTCTTTATCTGGCGAGCCCAGTCGATGACGATCCGAGCCGCCTCTGCCCCAACGCGTGCTTGTGCTTCGGCAGTAGCAGCACCGATATGAGGGGTCAACGAGAGATTCTCCATTGCAAAGAGCGGATTGTTTTTAGGAGGCTCTTGCGTGAAGACATCAAGCGCTGCACCGCGTAGTTTTCCGTTCTGTAGTGCGCTAAGCAGTGCTTCTTCATCGACTACTCCACCGCGGGAGCAATTGATAAGGTAAGATCCATCTTTCATCTTTGCTAACTCCTCAGCAGTGATCAGCGGACGTCGATCACTACTGAGCGGAACGTGCAGCGTGATGAAATCGGATCGCGCTAACAGATCATTGAATTGAACCATCTCTACCTCTTCCGGCAGGTCTTTCTGTCCGGACTTAGCATAAGCGATAACTCTCATCCCGAGAGCAGTCGCCTTCTGAGCTGTCAATCGGCCGATTCGTCCTATTCCGATAATTCCGAGGATTTTACCTATAATTTCGCATCCGGCAAGGTTTTTCTTCTCCCATTTTCCTCCTTTGAGAGAGACAGTTCCCCGACTGATATGCCGTGCTACCGAGAAGATATGACCGATTACGAGTTCAGCGACCGAATTACTACTCGCTTTGGGAGTATTACAGACAGTGATCCCGTTTGCTTTCGCATATTCAACGGCAATATTGTCCGTTCCCACACCGGCGCGGACGATCAGTTTAAGTCTTTGTGCCGCGTCGATCAGCGCTGGACACACTTTGGTTGCGCTGCGAACCATGATACAGTCGTAATCCGGAATCTTTCGTTGTAACTCTTCTGGCGAAAGATCGGTCTCCACTGATACAGCAAGTCCGGCAGAACGCATTGTCTCCACAGCCATTGCATCGAGTGGATCTGATACCAATATTTTCATTCTCTCTCCTTATCTGAGGTTGAGAATATCTTCGATCGCTGCCAGCACACCGTCTATCTCATACATCTGTGTGTCACCCATATGAGCAATGCGGAAGGTCTTTTCTTTGAGTGCACCGTAGCCGTTGGCGATACGAACATTGTTATTTGCGATGAGAGTCTTCACCAAATCAGCGACCGAAATCTGGCGCGTATTGGCAATGCAAGTTAAAGTCTGTGACCAATAGCCTTGTTCAGGGTATATAGCAAAATACTTCTCTGCCCATGACTGGACTCTGTTTGCCATCACTGCATGGCGCGTAAAACGCTCTTCCAACCCCACAGACAAGATATCATCGAGTTGCGCGTTGAGAGCGTACATATGCGGAATCGACGGAGTGGACGGAGTCTGATTGCGCTGGTGGTATTTATACATCAACTTGAGATTGAAATAATAGCTGCGTGGCTCGACTCTTTCCGCTCGTGTAAGGGCGCGCTCACTCATTGCAGCGACAGCAATTCCCGCCGGAAGAGCGAATGCCTTCTGCGTCCCTGCCAACAGAAAGTCAATGCCCAGCTTGTCAGTTTCAATCTTCACGCCGGCCATTGCACTGACTGCATCGACGAGTAAATGGACATCATGGTATGAGTTTACGACTGCAGCGATCTCGGCAAGTGGGTTAGCCAATCCAGTGGAGGTTTCATTGTATACTAAGGTGACTGCATCGTAAGCTCCACTGGCAAGTTGTTTGTCGACCATCTCCGGCTTGATCGCCTGCGACCAATCGATATCCATACGATCGCAAGGGACTCTATTCCACGCAGTGATCTTGTGCCATCGTTCGGAAAAGGCGCCATTGACCAAATTCAAACACCGTTTTTCTACCAAGTTGGTCACAGCGGCTTCCATCGCTCCAGTGGAGGAGGATGTAAAGAGTAATACTGGATTTTTTGTGTACAGAAGACGTTGCAGTTTAGGTTGAATCTCAGCGTAAAGTTCTATGCATTGTGGGCTGCGATGATGTATCTGCGGTGTAGCCAATTGCTGCAGGATTTCCGGCCGCACCTCGGTCGGTCCGGGAGTGAATAATCTATTGTGCATGTTATACCTCTGGTTGTGCTCGGTTATCACCGGTCAGGCGGCAGACAGATACCCCTGGTTTGATTTTGACACCGTTATAACATTATTGAACCGTTATTTCAACTGAGCAGAGAGAGTCCACGCCACAGACCGAGGGCATTTGCGATCGCGATCACTTCGGTATGTTCAGCCTGCGTTATCGCACGAGCGAGCTGAGGACATCTTGTTGCGCGGTAAGATGGGCGGTATTGGGACATGATATTGATATAAGTGCTGCAACTGATCTTCGCAGCGATGAATTGCAGCACATTCTGTGAGGCAGCGACCCGATTGGGTAAAACAAGATGGCGGATCAGAAGGCCGCGCTGAGCAACTCCATTCTCAATTACCAGATCTCCTACCTGGCGGTGCATCTCCTGCAGGACAGCCTTAATGTTGGTAAAATACTGCGGCGCATCTGAATATTGCGCTGCCGCCCGGTCATCACCGTATTTCACATCCGGCATGTAGATATCAACTATCCCCTCCAGTTCTTGCAGCGATTCGACGCTCTCATAACCACCGCAGTTCCACACCACAGGAAGATCAAGTCCCTGCTCAATTGCCATTGCCAGGGCAAAGAGGAGCTGCGGCGTCTGATGAGTAGGAGTAACGAGATTGATATTGTGACAGCCATATCGTGCGAGAGAGAGGAGTATCGCTGCAAGATCCTCAGTCTCAATTTCCTCTCCTTGCTGTAGTTGGCTGATATCGTAATTCTGACAGAAGAGACATGCCAGATTGCACCCCGAAAGAAAGACAGTCCCTGAACCTCTTCTTCCGACAAGCGGACGCTCCTCACCGAAGTGCGGGCCGAAACTCGCCACTTTGATTCTGCTTCCCAGGCCGCACCGACCGACCTCGCCCCTGCGGCGATCGACCAGACAGCGATGGTGACAGAGTGTACACCGACTGAGAATCTTCTCTAACCGAGCGGCACGGTCACCGATCATCGCGGCAGTTAATCGCATCAGACCTCCTCGTTGAAATAGGATGCTCAATGATAGTACAATTTCTCTGATTATAAGATGATGGGTAGGAGGATTCTGTAATGGAAGTAGTCTTGATTTTATTTTTATGTGCTCTCTTCGGGTGGAGTCTGCTCACATACACTCGGCTTAAACGGCTTAAAATGCGTACTGAAGAGGCGTGGTCCATGCTCAACACCCATCTTGACAAACAGCATGATCTCGTTCTTAGTTTAGTGAAAACAGTACAAAACCACAACGCTTATGGCCAAAAGATATTTGACCGGATATTGCAGACGCATACCAAGGCGCTGGAGGCCTCCTCTCCTGATAGACAGGTCTTGGCGGAAGAGGAACTTAAAATTGCATTAAAACCGCTCTTTATTGGAGTATTAGATCATCCAGAGATTGGGGTTGATACCGAGTTCGTCAATCTGCGCGAGGAATTCGTAGCTCAGGAGAATAAGATCCGCCGCTGGCGTGATGACTACAACTCTATTGCCCGCCATCTCAACACTATGATTACAAGATTTCCCCATCGGATTATTGCCCAGCGATTGCAAATGCGGAAAGTGGAGTTGTTCCATATACCCGATGTGAACACGTCGGTCGGCAGAAGAGGCTGGCAATGAGATTTTTTTGCTGGTTGGCGCCGCAATCTGTCAGTAAGAATATAGTTGGGTCCTCACGCTCCAGGCAAGGTAAAAGGGTTACCTGACGCCAGGCCGCCTGGACAGGTAATTGGAGGGGCAAAAAAA
>CAYSQQ010000070.1:0-5933 GCA_964433275.1 uncultured Thermotogae bacterium | reverse complement strand
GACAAACTGCGGCAACCCGGCGATCTTCAGCGTGATTTATTGGGCGTTCTTTGCAACTTAATCAAGCTCGCTGAATTAGTCCAACGAACCGAAAAACTCAAAGCACCCAACTGATCTGGAAGAAGACCCGTGGCTTTGCGTCCCGGGATCGCTCCCGGTTTGCCCTTATCACAACGCTCATTTAAGAGCCCTGTCTAGTAAGGTCCGTAGCTTTGCGTCCCGCCCTTGCAGACGGTTTGCTGTTTGTAGATACTTGACAGAGGACATATTACAGCGGCCTATCCGCTGTAATCTTTAAATCAAATTTGGTAATGCGAAAAGAGGGGAAAAGTGATCAATCGATTTCAGTACCCCGACTATCATAATAAGCCGTGGCTTTACGTCCTCTCTTCGCAAAGAGTTTGCCTCTTTGTTTCCCGTAATTCACTTGTCAATGACCGACAATTATATTGTGCCACAATTTACATCTTTTTAGACAACAGCTATTCAGTTAGGAGGGTAAATGGTAAATAGTGAATGGTGAATGGTGAAGAGGTACGAGGTGCGAGGTAAGAGGTACGACAGGGAAGGAGGAAGGAGAAGGGAGAACGGAGGAGGGAGAAGGGAGGAAGGAGAAGAGGTTTTGGGTTTTGGGTGAAGAGGAGGGAGAACGGAGAAGGGAACCACGAACCACGAACTCAACGAACCCTACAAACCCTACAAACTCAACGAACCCTATGAACCCTATGAACCCTATGAACCGTCTGCACCTGCCTGTGCGTGATCGCACGCAGACAGGTGAACTTCCCAACCTTAAACCTGCAATCTTCAATCGTGAACCTGGCAACCTGAGTAGTTATAGAGTATGATAGCTACTCAGGTTCAAGGTTTAGGAAGTTAGGAGGGTAATATGGTAAATGGTGAATGGTGAAGAGGTAAGAGGTAAGGGGTAAGGGGTAAGAGGTTCAAGGTTCAAAGTTCAAGGATTCGAAGAGGAGAGGAGAGGTTGAGAAGATGAGAAGAAGAGAAGAGAAGAGATGAGAAGAAATGAGAAGATAGCTTGCTATCATGCAACCGCTCAACCTCCCAACTTTCCAACCGTGAACCGTGAATCTGATAACCTGCTCATGGTGAATAGTGAATGGTTGGTCACATTATTTTCAAACCGTCCAACCTCCATTCTTTTCTAACCCAGAACCGTGAACCTTGAACCTGGAACCTGGATAGTGACTGTAAACTGTAAATTTGACAACTGTGATGATCCACTATAGGAAGTTAGGAGGGTAATATGGTATATGGTAAATGGTGAAGAGGTAAGAGGTAAGGGGTAAGAGGTTCAAGGTTCAAAGTTCAAGGATTCGAAGAGGAGAGGAGAGGTTGAGAAGATGAGAAGAAGAGAAGAGAAGAGATGAGAAGAAATGAGAAGATAGCTTGCTATCATGCAACCGCTCAACCTCCCAACTTTCCAACCGTGAACCGTGAATCTGATAACCTGCTCATGGTGAATAGTGAATGGTTGGTCACATTATTTTCAAACCGTCCAACCTCCATTCTTTTCTAACCCAGAACCGTGAACCTTGAACCTGGAACCTGGATAGTGACTGTAAACTGTAAATTTGACAACTGTGATGATCCACTCAAAGATAAACCCTGTTCTTAAGTCAGCTTGCTATGTGCTGCGCCAGAGTAAGCATGTACAAATAGACAGAGCAGCGGTCGGTCGTCTTGTGCGTTCTTTGTTCACTGCTGCTGTGCCGGAGTGGAATTACCAATACCACTTTTATGATGGGGGAACGCGGACCGTCTCTTATTTGCTCCTTCTTGATGCGCTCAATTTCTGTTTCTTCCGTGAACCGCGATGGCGGATATCCTGTTGCAATGAATCTTTGACAGGATATTTCGCTCTTGCTGCGTCCCTTAAACGAGGACTGGAGGAAGGGATTCCGCTCGATGACTTCTCCTTCCTCGCAGCAATAGATCACAAAATGTTATTGTATATCTTACGAGGGGAGAATGAGATCCCTCTGCTGGAGGAACGGCTGGCGATCGTTCGCGAACTGGGAACTGAGATGATGGCACATTATCAAGGAGAAGTAAGCAGGTTGATCACTGCAGCTGCTGGTAGTTCGCTTAAGTTAGTCCACCTGCTCGTGTCAACCTTTCCTTCCTTTCGCGATGCGAGTTTATACAACGGAAAACAGGTTTATTTTTACAAGCGGGCACAGATATTCGCGGCTGATCTTTACGGCAGCTTTCACGGCAAGGAGTGGGGAAAGTTCTCTGATATCACGTTGTTGACGGCATTTGCCGACTACAAAATCCCCCAGATACTGCGCCATAAAGGGGTGTTGACTTATTCAGATGAACTGGCAGCGCTGATCGACGAAATGCAGGAAATCTCCGCTGATTCTGCAATGGAGATAGAGATTCGTGCTGGAACGATCTACGCAATTGAGTTGTTACGACGAGAATTGACCTCGCTGGGGAGAGATCTGCTGCCATTGGAGATCGATTGGATCCTGTGGAACAGAGCCCGCAACGCGAAAATGGCTCCCCATCATCGCACGATCACCACTTTCTACTAACCAATGAGTATATTTGAACTATTGCATCAAGACGGCGCAGCGCGGATAGGGGTGATTCATACTGCTCGCGGTACTATTCGCACTCCGGCGTTCGTTCCAGTGGCAACACGTGCGTCGGTTAAAGCGCTCGACGCACATGATTTACGAGAAATCGGGATCCAGGCAGTGATCGCCAATTCCTACCATCTCCATCTACAACCAGGAGAAGAACTCATCGCTCATCTTGGCGGGTTGCACCGTTTTTCCGGCTGGGACGGGCCAATAATGACTGATTCAGGAGGGTTCCAGGTATTCAGTCTGGGAGCGGGCAAGGAACATGGCGTAGGCAAAGTAGCCTCGATATTTCCCGACTGTGAGGCGACGCACCTGAAGCCACAAGGCAAATCACTCGTCCGCCTGACTGAGGAAGGCGCATATTTCAAGTCGATCATCGATGGTTCGAACTGTTTTTTCTCGCCGGAAAATGTAGTCACTCTACAACGGAAACTGGGCGCGGATATTATGCTTGTCCTTGATGAGTGCACTTCTCCGCTCCACGACAAAGTTTATACACAACAGGCGATGGAACGGACACATCGCTGGGCAATACGGGCGCAGGAAGAGTTTGCGCGGTCGAGCGGTGATGACAATTTCCCCAATCCAGATCAGCATCTATACGGTATCATCCAAGGCGGAGCTTACAAGGATCTGCGCCGACAGAGCGCCAAATTCATCGGCGATCTTGATTTCGCTGGATTGGCAATCGGTGGCTCCCTGGGCAAGTCGAAAGAGGAGATGTATAACGTTTTGGAGTGGACAGTACCGTTCCTTCCAACGATAAAACCACGCCATCTGTTAGGAATCGGTGAGATTGAGGATATTTTCGCTGCTGTGGAGCGAGGGATCGACTCCTTTGATTGCGCTGCACCGACCCGTATCGCGCGTCATGGAACAGTCTTTACGCGAAGAAGCGTCCGCCAGCGGATCAACCTGCGCAACTCGATATTTAAAGATGATCCGCGCCCAATCGACAAGGAGTGTGATTGCTACACATGCAAAAATTACTCGCGTGCCTATCTGCGCCATCTCATCCGCACCGGCGAGATCTCCTTCTATCGCCTTGCCTCACTCCATAACCTTTATTTTCTCTCCCAATTGATGCAGGAGATCAGAGAAGCGATCGCTGCTAACACTTTTAAGGCTCTAAAAGAGGCGCGACTGGCGGTAAATCGCACCGTGCAAGTTGCCGGCTCGCTGGATACCGAACATACCTTAGACTGACAGTATGTCGCGAGGTTCACCTGCACTCTCCATAAACAGGGATTGACAAAACAAGTAACAAGTCAATCTTGTTTCAATCGTTCTCTTGCCTGGCGCCGTGGCGATAGTTCCATCTCTTCTCTCAGCAAGGTCAGCTCTCTTCACTCAATGTTCCAAATAAGAGAAGCGCAACAGCAATCTTACTTACTAACACACGGGCAATAAATCGCGGAATGGCGAGCATCTCTCTGAGCCGCTGCGGCTCTTGGATCAACCGATAGAGCCATTCCACCCGTGCGTGCTGCCAGCGGACAGGAGCGCGTTTGAGATCACCAGCGAGCACATCCAACGTCCCTCCAACACCGATCATAACAGGAACTCTAATCTTCTCTCGGTGTTGTGCCATCCAATATTCCTGCTGCGGCACTCCCATTCCCACGAGGAGAAGATCCGGGTCGACACGGTCTATCTCTGCTAACACCTGCTCGCTACTTGTAAAATAACCGTGGTGTGTGCCGATGATCTTCAGTTTCGGAAATCGCCCGGTGAGATTCTCTCCTGCCCGCTTTGCTGTGCCTGGTTTACTCCCCAGCAGATAGATAGTTTGCCCTTGTTCTTCAATGCGAGCGCATATCCGATCAATTAAATCAATCCCTGTGACCCGGGCGCGTAAATTTGCCCCGAGCAGGCGTGCCGCCCATGTGATTCCCACCCCGTCGGGAAGGACCAGATCAGCGCGGCGATAGGCTGCCTTTAAGCGGGGAGTTCTCTCTGCCTTGATCAGTGATACACTGTTGGGAGTAACAACGATCTGCGACCGCTCTCCCTTCTGCTTAACCATCTTCAGGCAATGGTCTGCTGCCTCTTCCAGCGTCATATTATCGAACGGTATTCCAAACAGAATTCGCTGTTTTCCCGCGGCATAACATACTCGCTGATAGTCGGTAAAAGATGCCCGCTTGTGCCAGTAATGGAACAGCCCCAGCAGGGGTATGATCGACAGTGGTATCAAGCTGTGCATTGGCGAGACCGCCTCTGCAATGACAAACCCCAAGCTAAGCGCGCTGAGCAGCAACAGGGCAATAACAGCAGCCGACTCGTCTCTATACCCTATTGCTGACAACCATCGCAGCAGTGGGCTCCTGCGATAGCGAGCAGCGCCTTGTGCAACGATAGCGTGCGATTTTGTCATCATCGGAATGGCGGCCATCACAAGCGGAACGATGATCACCAACGAAAGGGGGATCTTCATTACGCCGGCGATACCGCATAGGGCAAGGGAGAAGGCAATAGAGCGATTAGTCTTAGCAAGGAGTCTGCCCGTTCTTTGAACGGAGATGATCGTTATCCCGATGAGCATGCCGAGGAGCACAATCGATAGATGAGCGGCAAATGGATTCACAACCGTCGTCGGCAAGAGGAAGATCAGAACGAGTGCATTCACCACCAAAATCAGGTCAATGAGCGCCTGATAGACAGGGCGAACAGTCTTCTGCGCGGTCAATTCTTCGCGCGAACGGGTGATGACAAAGATCCAGAGCGCGGCAAGGAGAATACTTGTCAGCGATGAGAAGAAGTAAAATCCACCGGCAGGATTGGTGATAAAGTAGATACGGAACCCGGAGATCGCCGCTACCAGAGCAGCTGCTCCGACGCGAAGATGAGTAAGGAGCGGCCGCTGCCAATGCTGCGGCAAATCGATATTAATCATCGCCAGAGCAAGCGCAAAGCCGAGCAACTCAATCCGCAGGCCGATAAAGGGCAACAGAAACAGAGGGGGTAAGATCAATAGCAGGCCTTTACTGTACCGCGCCACCACTAGCGTCACTACCATTACTCCGGCAAGCAGCAATATCGTATTCATAATCAACTCGTCTGTGACTGAATTGCTCTTTCCCTGCTACCTTTCAAGTGTGCAAAAGTGCGCACTCGCAAGTTCGCGTTTCATCCAGGTCCGCCCCGGAGGGTCTTACGTCCTGTCCACGCGCGTTTTTAGGTCTCGACGTAGCCACTACCGCGACCGCTCTTGATGCTTCTGCTTCGATATTGATCAAAGCGTTCAAATCCCTATCCTCGTAGGTGTTCATAGCGAGCATTATAACACACTATTGGGTAGTCGTCAAGTCAACT
>CAYSQQ010000069.1:0-6122 GCA_964433275.1 uncultured Thermotogae bacterium | reverse complement strand
TCTTGACAGACGAGCGGCGACACGTTATAATGTATAATTAAAAATAAAAAAGATAATTATTTGTATCTCTTGGAGGTGATGACGCCGTTAAACAGGAGAAAACAAACCGGGTATGCACGAGAAAATCTAGTCAAAAAACGATCACCAACGATCGTTAAATTTACTGTCAGTCACAAAAAACCTACATGGAGGTATAACATGCACAAAAGAACATTAGTGTTGACAATCGCGTTAGTCATCGCTGTCAGCTTGTTTGCTGCAGCAAGTCAGACGATTCATATCGTCGATTCAGCCGGAAGAGTAGTGGAGATACCATATCCGATCGAGCGGGTCGTCGTGCTCAACTCTGGCTCAGTGGGGATCATCCGCGCACTGGGTGCAGCCGACCGGATCGTCGGGATAAGCACTTTCATCGCGCGCAACCCCGCGTTCTGGGGTCCGCTCTCCGATCTGCCGCAGGTAGGAGGGATTAGAGCTCTCGACTACGAGGTAATTATTGCCCTGCAGCCGCAGGTCGTACTTAACTTTGGCACGCACCCGGCCGTTGACATCGAGGAGAGCGCACGAATGCTCGCCCCGGCCGGGATCGCGGTGGTGGGAATTGATTCGTTCCGTTTCGCCACTTTGTATCAAGACATCGCAACATTGGGCCGGATATTCGGCAATGTTGGCCGCGCTGGCCAGCTGATCGCCTTCTATCAGGATATACTCGATTTGGTGGCAGAGCGCGTTGCCGGACTCGCGCCTGAAGCGAGGGTACGCGTATATGCCGAACACCACGCCGGTCAGTTCCGCAGTTTCGGACCGGGGACCGATTGGAATAAGATGATCAACTGGGCCGGTGGGGTGAATATCTTTGCCGACGCGCTGCGGCCGTTCGTGACGGTCGATCCCGAGACGGTGCTGGAGCGTAACCCGCAGATAATCCTGCAGGATTCCCGGCGTGCACCGCTCGGACACGGTGTCACCGCAACCGAACCACTGACAGACTACCTCGCCGTCTTCGTCAACCGGCCGGGGTGGGAACAGATTGCTGCAGTGCGCGATGGACGGGTCTACCTGATTTCACAACCCATCGGAGGAGGAACGGGTAAGTTCATCGGGACGCTCTTCTTTGCCCGCCTGTTTCATCCGGAACTGTTCGTTGACATCGACCCTGAGACTCTTCTCCAGGAATACTACGAGCAGTTCCATGGCCAGAGGTTCCCGGGTATCTTTAGCTATCCTGCAATATGAACCAGGTTAGCGCCGCGAGTCGTGATCTGACGTGTAGTGATAATTACACCCAGGTTACCAAAAAGAAGATACTGCTGGGATTAATAGCACTTGCCGCATTAGTGGTGGTGGCCCTCATGGCCACCACCCTGGGCGGAGTGCCGTTAGGTATCGGTGAAGTGGCACGCGTCATCATCGCGCGAGTCCTGCCGTTTTCCGGCGTGGAGAGCACAGCGATGGCCGATGTGATCGTCTGGCATCTGCGGCTGCCGCGGATCGTTATGGGGATTATTGCTGGCGCTGGATTGGCCTTTGCCGGGGCAGTGATGCAGGGCAGTCTGCGCAATCCACTCGTCAGCCCGTTCACTATCGGAGTAGCTTCTGGAGCGACATTGGGAGCATCGATCGCAATTATTCTTGGCTTCGGTCTGATCGGCGGGGCGCGGTTTGTCGTGATGGGAAATGCATTCCTGTTTGCGATGGGTACTTCACTACTTATTTTAGGTGTGGCTCGTTTACGCGGTGTCACTCCAGAATCATTCCTGTTGATCGGAATCGCATTGATGAACTTCTTCGGGGCGGCGACCGGTCTGTTACAGTTTATCGCCACCGAAGGGGAGCTGGCTGCTGTTGTCCATTGGGCATTCGGTTCACTCACCGGCTCTTCATGGGCTAATATTGTCGTTGTAGCAATCATATTGGCTGCTTGCGCTCCCATTCTGATGAAATATGCGTGGGATCTTAATGCTATGGCCGCCGGCGGTGACGAAGTCGCTAAAAGCTTAGGTGTGAACTGTGGGCGCGTACGAGTCGTCTCGATGCTGTTGGCATCGCTCATCGCAGCAAGTATCATTACATTTACCGGGTTGATCGGCTTTGTCGGGCTGGTTGCACCGCACATCACCCGTCTGTTCCTGGGAGGAGATCACCGCTATCTCCTTCCCGGCGCGTGTGTCCTTGGAGCGCTGCTGCTTGTTATCGGTGACACTATCGGACGTACGATCATATCGCCGACGATTATCCCGGTCGGGATCGTTATCTCCTTTGTCGGAGCGCCGTTCTTCTTCTATATGTTGATGCGCAGGAGGCAACAATATTGGCATTAAAATTAGATATTCAAGGCGTTTCATTCAGTTACGGAAGCCGGCCTGCTCTCAAAAACGCGTGCACAGCGATAGAAGAAGGAGAACTTGTTAGTCTCGTTGGACCCAATGGGTCAGGAAAGACAACGCTCCTTAAATGTATCAACAAGATACTGAAACCGAGCAACGGTACAGTCTGTGTCGCCGGCAAAAACATCAGGACAATCGGGTTAAAAGAGGTCGCCCGCTGCGTGGGGTACGTCCCTCAGAGCGCCAGTTATGCCTTCCCCACTTCAGTCTTTGATACTGTCCTGCTGGGACGAAAACCCTATGTCACATGGGGGGTCAGCCAGAACGATAAGGAAATCGTTGTCGAGTCGTTGACCATGCTTGGGTTACAGGATATGTCGCTGCGTCAGTTCAACGAGCTCTCGGGAGGAGAACGCCAAAAGGTGCTCATCGCCCGTGCGCTGGCACAACGACCACAGGTATTGCTCCTTGATGAGCCAACGAGCAATCTCGATATCAAACATCAATTAGAGGTATTGGAGATCGTCCGTACAGTGGCATCCAAGAAGAATATTGCCGTAGTAATGGCGATCCATGATCTGAATATGGCATCGCGCTTCTCGGATACGATCATCTGCCTCCATCAAGGGAAGATCTATAGCATCGGCACCCCGGCTGAAGTATTGACCAGTGATACGATCAGGATCGTTTATGGGGTGGAGGCAGCAGTGAACGGACATTCAGGGCGACCACACATCGTACCGCTTTCCGCCGTAGAAGCGGAAGAAAGTATAATGGCGGGATGACAACTGAAACGACAAGGAGAGGGGTAAGTAATCAGAGATAAATGGATAGGTGAGAAAAGAGAAGTCGGGAATTTATTACCTATAATCCCTACACTACGAACCCTTAAGTCTCTGGGTGACTAAATAACTAACAGGAGATCAAATGCGCATATTAATTACGTATGACTCAGTGTACGGATCAACAGAGCAGGTAGCCGGTTGGATCGGCGAGCGATTGGCTGGATTTAGCGGGGTGGACGTGCATGTCGCGCGTATCACCGCAACTGAAAAGAAGATCGATGTTGCAAAATACGATGGGGTGATCATTGGCAGCCCGATCTATCGCAATGACCAGATTTTGGAGACGGTCAAAGAATTTGTTCTTCAGAACAAGGACCCACTATCAGAGAAGAAAGTAGGAATCTTTATCGTTGCGCTCGATACTGGCGGCGCCTACTACCGCGGCCGCACAATCGGCGGGATCAAATACCTGGAAAGTTTTGCTGAACTTTTTGCTGCTCCGCCGCTCTATGGCAAGGTTCTCGGCGGTGAACAAGTCCCGACTCGATTGAGCGACGAAGATCGGAAGCTCTTGCTCGGATTTTATCGCAAAATAATGGGGATGGAGATTGACGAAGTCCCTTATCGATATTCAATGGATAAAGAAGGAGTATGGCAATATGCCGAACGGTTCTACCGCTACGCAAGTCGCTGATATCTACACCGCCTTCCCAGAAGAGAGGATCAAAGGGCATTTCTACCGTCGTGCCACTTACGAGCCACCGCAGCCGGTAAGCGACGCGGAGATGACGACTCTACTGGACCAAGCGACGGCCGAGCACGAACGCGCTGCATATATTCACGTTCCGTTCTGCCGCCGTATCTGTACCTTTTGTAACTTCCGTCGCCGCCTGCAGCAAGGAGATAAGACGGCGCAGTATGTCACTGGAATAGAGCAGGAATTATCCCTTTACGGTGCGAAGCCCTATACGCAAGCCAAAGAGTTCTGCTCTGTTTACTTCGGCGGCGGCACGCCGACCGATATCTCTGCCGCACAGATGGAGACGATCCTTGCAGCTATCCACCGTAACTTGCCGATCTCTGCTGATGCAGAGATCGCTTCTGAAGCGCGTATCGATGGGTTTGACGCAGAGAAGATGGCAGTAATGCGCCGTTACGGCGTCGACCGGATCAGTTTCGGTGTACAGACCTTTGCGACTCAATTACGGCAAAAGCTCGGTCGGATAGCTCCCCAGGAGGCGGTCATTGCGCGGCTGCAAGAGGCACGCGCAATGGGATTTTGGGTTGCCGTTGATCTTATTTCCAATCTACCTGGTCAGACGCTTGCTGACTGGCAGCGCGATATCGATATCTGCCTTGCGCTTGAGCTCGACGGAATCGAGATTTATTCCCTGATTCTTATGGATGGAACGCCGTTGGCAGCAGGGATCGCCGCCGGAAAGATCCCTGTTGTTGATGACCTACGCAAGGAGATTAATATGTACATGTTGGGAATGGAAATACTCCTTGCGCATGGCTATCGCCAAGTAGGGCTCTTTCATTTCAGCAAGCCGGATACCGAACGGAAGTTATATATTAATACTCGACGGCGCGGAGGAGACACCTTCGGCTTCGGTCCAGGAGCAGGAGGAAATTTCGGCGAGATGACATACGGCAATCTCCTTGATGTAGACGAGTATTGTGCCGCACTGCAAGCAGAAAAATTTCCGGTTGCAATGAAGATGGCCCTGTCCCGGAAAGATCAGTTTGTGCGTTATGTGACTGAGAACCTGATTGACGGATCGAACAATCTTAGCATGAAAGAGGCAGAAGAGATCTTCGGGTTCTCTGTTGCGGCGGAGTTTGGGACTGTTATTGACGATCTGAAAGCGCGAGGGCTGGTTGAAATTAATGGAGATAAACTCGGATTGACCTGTATAGGGCGCGTCTGGGGTTATAACATAGCCAAAAGCTTCTATCCGCAGGCAGCAGCGCCGGGGCATCCCCATGCTGTAAAGTGAATTGGAATCTACTTGCACAAAATTGCGTCTTTTCGATGCGAAGCAGCCGACAGGCAACCTCGTTTAGTCATTGCAAACGGAGCAGCCGGCACGTTGCAGGTAGTAAATCCCTCGTCGCGTCAGAACGCTGGCCCCGATCTCTGCTTGGTTGAGTTAACTTGCTCCCAGGGGTGTGAAATAGAAATGCATATTCTTATGCCGGGTAAGCCATATATCATAGTTGGGGTCTCGCTGTCTTGCGAGCAGCTCGGTCCGCGTTGCATGTTTTCCTACTCTTACCTCTTTGCATAGGATATTCTTTATTCGATGGTGAATTTAGAATGAGCGGCAACCTGCAAAATCACTCTTATCTGGATTACAATCTATCTTGAAAAAAGCATATCGGAAGAGTTTGCACAGGTGTTTTCAAAACCCGATTAACGGAGGTTTAAGAATGATAGATGATTTGATCCGTAGCAGCCGCAGCTTCCGGCGGTTTGACCAGAGCGTGATCCTCAGCCGCGAGGTGCTGGTCGAATTGGTCGATCTTGCCAGGCATTCCCCCTCGGCCAGAAATCTGCAACCGTTGAAATACCTCCTTTCCTGGGAGCCGGAGACTAACGCCCGGATTTTCTCTACCCTCACCTGGGCCGCGGCGCTGAAGGACTGGGGCGGCCCGGCGGAAGGAGAACGGCCATCGGCATACATCATCGTGCTCGGCGACAGGACGCTCACCACTAACTTTGGGTGCGATCACGGCATCGCCAGCCAGAGCATCATGCTTGGCGCAAGAGAGAGGGGATTGGGAGGATGCATGTTAGCCTCGATCAATCGCCTGAAGCTCCGTGCGGCGCTCAACATTCCCGATCGCTGCGAGATACTCCTGGCGCTGGCGATCGGGAAACCGGCAGAAATAGTGGTCATCGAGCCACTGGGGACGGATGGCGACACAGGATACTGGCGCGACAGTCAGAGCGTCCACCATGTGCCCAAGCGCTCGCTGGATGAGATAATCCTGGGTGATGGGTAAC
>CAYSQQ010000068.1:4763-6131 GCA_964433275.1 uncultured Thermotogae bacterium | reverse complement strand
ACAGGGAAGCGAAGGAACACGGGATGAAAATTCTCATCGAAGGAGCAACGATCTGGGACGGAGCCGATCGTCTGCTTGAAGACGGCGCGATCATCATTGATCCTCCCTATATTGAAGCCGTGCTGACGCGCGATGAACTCGCGTTCTATAAAATCCCGTTAGAGATTGAACGGATAGATGGAATGGGAAAGTTGGCTATTCCCGGTTTGGTGAATGCACATACTCATTTATACAGCACGTTGGCACGCGGAATGACCATCTCCGGCTTTGCGCCCCGCTCATTCTGCGAGCTTCTACAACAATTATGGTGGCGCGTCGACAGAGCACTCAATAAGGAGGATATCTATATGAGTGGTCTCGCTGGTGCGATGGCTGCTGCACGGTGTGGTGTAACGACGCTGATCGACCATCACTCCAGCCCCAATGCTATTACTGGTAGCCTCACCGCGCTACAGCGCGCCGTTACGCAGACAGTGGGGTTACGCGGCGCATTCGCATATGAGATATCAGATCGCAATGGAGCGCGTAATTGCCAGGAAGGACTGGCGGAGAATCTCGCCTTTCTCGCTGAGTTAAGTGCAATGGATCGAATGACAGCCGCCAGCATCGGACTCCATGCCTCATTCACTCTTTCTGATAAAACTCTGGAGCGCGTCGCCCAACAGGTCGCCGGCTCTGTCGGCATTCACATTCATGTTGCCGAAGGACCAGAAGACGAAGCGGATTGTCAACGAAGATATGGTATGCGGATCGTCGAGCGGCTGCAGCGCTTCGACCTGCTCAAACCGCAATCGATCCTTGCGCATTGTGTCCATCTCGATGAGAAAGAGCAAGATCTTGTTGCGCAAAGCAACGCGATCATTGTCCACAACCCGCGTTCTAATATGAATAACGGCATCGGCGCTCTGGATCTGCGCCCGCTGCTTGAACGGGAGATCGTCGTCGGACTGGGTTCCGACGGACTGGGCGCGAATATTCTTGCCGAACTCCTTACAGCAGCCCTTCTCCAACGGCATATTCATGCCGATCCCTGTGCTATTGATCCGGCGGCGATGCAGCAGATCTTATTCACCAATAACTATACGATTGTTCAGCGTCTGTTCGGGATCGAGATTGGGAAGATCATTGCCGGCGCATTGGCCGATATCGCCCTGATCGACTATTATCCTTCAACTCCCTTGCGCTACAGTAATATCAGCGGCCATCTATTCTTCGGCCTTGCTGCCGGAGAATTACGTGTCAGCGCGTTGCTCGTTGATGGACGAATTATAATCAACCAAGGAGAATTCACCGCGATCGACGAAAGAGAGATTACTGATCACGCTCAAGTGAAAGCAGAAGAATTATGGAAGCGTGTGATTTGAATAC
>CAYSQQ010000068.1:0-4663 GCA_964433275.1 uncultured Thermotogae bacterium | reverse complement strand
GAACTCAACGAACCCAAAAGGAGCAATTATGGATTTGAGCGTTGATATTAACGGTACCAAGTTGCGCAACCCGGTAATGCCGGCCTCTGGTCCGTTAACTGCCAACCCCGCGGCATGTGAACGAATCGCTGCTCAAGGGGTAGGAGCGATCGTCACCAAGACGATTTCCACAACGAAAGCTGTCGTCGCTAAACCAGCGATCGCCAAAGTTACCTGTGGTATGTTGAATTGCGAATTGTGGAGCGAAAAAGAGCCACAAGTGTGGTTCGACGAATATCTCCCTGCCATTGCGGCGCTCGGTGCACCTGTAATAGTATCAGCCGGTTACCAGCCGGAAGATTTAGAGAAATTGATTCCGCCTGCTGATCCATTCGCCGCAGCGTTTGAACTATCGTCGCACTACTTGGGGACCGATCCACAACCGATCTATCAGATTGCCCGTACTGCCAAGTCATTGACTGATAAACCAGTCTTCATCAAGCTTTCGCCTCATGTTCCTGATTTAGCTCAATTTGCATGCGCCGCGGTCGCTGGGGGAGCAGATGGAATCGTAGCGATCAACTCTCTGGGTCCGGCGCTCCGGATTGATATCCGGAAACGTTCCTCTCCCCTGGGGAGTGAAGACGGCTGCGGCTGGCTTTCCGGTCCGGCGATCAAACCGATAGCCCTGCGGGCGGTCCATACGATTGCACAGGTAGTCGATGTGCCGGTGATCGGCGTCGGAGGCATCGCTTCAGCAGAAGATGTGATCGAATTTATGATGGCAGGAGCGAGTGCAGTCCAACTTCTCACCAGTGTAATGAGCTCCGGTATCGACCTCTTGGCGCGGATTATCGCTGATTTATCACCGCTGCTGGAGGAATTGGGTATGGAACGGATCACCGATCTTATCGGTCTATGGAAAGCGAGGTAAACGATGGGACGGGTTGAATATCTGCGTTGTATCTCCTGCAATCGTCACTATACCCTGGGAGAGGTCGAATATACCTGTCCCAGCTGCGGTCCGCGAATCGGAATGCTCGATGTGCAATATGATTACGACCGACTGCGCCACAGCAGTCTCCTTAAACAGATTGCATTGCAGAAGTCGTTCTCTGATTGCGCGGAAAAGTCGATCTGGCGTTATCTGCCACTCCTGCCGTTTGAAGCGAGAATCCCCATTCAGTTGTTACAGATCGGCGGTACTCCGTTATACCGTTTTCCGCACCTGGCCCGGCGACTGGAGATCGATGAACTGTATATCAAAGATGAGGGAGGAAATCCCACTGGTTCATACAAAGATCGGGCCACTCCACTGGCGATCTACCGCGCGCAGGAGCTGGGTAAATCGACTCTGGTCTGTGCATCTACTGGTAATGCTGCGGCATCGCTCGCCGGTTTGGCGGCAATGACCGAGTTTGATGCTTATATCTTTGTCCCTAATAACATTCCCCCCGCAAAATTGGCTCAGTTACGCATCTATGGAGCGACCATCTTTCAGGTAGACGCAACTTATGATATCACCTATGACTTGGCGTTGGAGGCAGCAGATCGATTCGGTTGGTTCAACCGCAGCGACGGTATTCATCCTTTTCTTGTTGAAGGGAACAAGACTGGCGCACTGGAAATCGCCGAACAGCTCGCGTTCGATCCTCTCGATTGTATTTTCGTCGCTGTCGGCGACGGGTCGATCATCGCCGGAATCTGCAAGGGATTCGCTGAACTTAGATCGCTTGGCTTGATCAACTATATTCCACAGGTAATCGGTGTGCAGGCACAAGGAGCGGATGCTGTCAAACGGGTATTTGATAAATACGACGGGAGGGATGTCGTCCCCGATGATGTGACGGCAACAACGATTGCCGACAGTATCGCCGTGGGTAAGCCGCGTGATGTGGTAAAAGCAGTCAAATACGTATGGGAGAATGGCGGCTGCTACATAGCGGTAAGTGATGCGGAAATCAGAGCAGCAATTAGTGATTTAGCCACAACGACCGGTATCTTCACCGAGCCGGCTGGAGCGACTGCCTGGGCCGGTCTCTGTAAGATGCAACAAAGCGGCGACCTCGATCGAGCAATGCGCGTTGCGGTTATTCTCACTGGTAACGGTCTAAAAGACCCTGAGGCAGCAGGAGAAGGCAGCGTACATCAGATCTCACCCTCCCTCGATGGAATCATCGCAAAGATTAATCGACGCTCCCTGACAAAATGAAACTTTTATTTATCGTAAATGGGAGAGAAACAACAGTTACAACCGCAGCAGATCGACGCCTGATTGATCTGCTGCGGGAAGATCTTGGTTTGACCGGAACGAAAGAGGGGTGCGGTGAAGGCGAGTGCGGTGCATGCACCATTCTCCTCAATGGACAGGCTGTTAATTCCTGCCTGATCTACGCATCGCAAATCGCCGGGAAAAGCGTCGCCACTATCGAAGGGGTAGCAACCGAGAGTCTGCATCCATTACAACGTGCCTTTATGGAGAAGGGCGCTATTCAGTGTGGTTTTTGCACGCCAGGATTTATCATGAGCGCTGGCGCGCTGCTGGCAAAGCATATCGATCCGTCTGAAGATCAAATCCGCCGGGAGCTGACCGGGAATCTCTGTCGCTGCACCGGCTACACCAAGATCATCGCGGCAGTGCGCTATGCTGCGAAATTATTACGAGAGCAAGATGACCATTGAAGCGATCATTCTGGCCGCTGGCAAGGGAGAGCGATTGGGACGGATAAAACCACTTCTTTTGATCGATGGAAAGCCCGCACTGGAACGGATCATCGAGGCGCTCAATGCAGCATGGGTCGATCGGATCATCGTTGTTCTCGGCTACCAAGCGACAACGATCAAGCGCACCGTTGATTTACGCCATTGCCGCGTAGTATACAACGCTGAATATACGACCGGCATGGCCAGTTCCTTGCGGGCGGGAATTACTGCCTTGTCCGCAGCAGCAAATGGTTTCCTTATTATGTTAGCTGATATGCCGTTTGTGCAACCGGCGACGATCAGCGCAGTGATCACAACCGCGATAACCGAACCAGGGATCGTAATACCTGCTTATCGTAATAGACCCGGATTCCCTGTTTATATCAACAGTCATTACATCGATGATCTATTACCCACGCTGAAAAGGGATATTGGCGCACGTAAGTTCATTGCCTTACGCAGTGGTGATATAACGTTCGTTCCAGTCAATGATCCTGGAGCGATAATCGATATCGATTGTGAAGCAGATATTGCCGCCACTCTTTCTGTTGCAGGGGGAGAGAGAAAATGAAAATTATCAGAGTTTGCTCGATAGATGAGATCCTTGCTCTCTTAACGGAATCATCCGCTTCGACAGCGTCGGAGATGATCGTTGCCGGCGGAACCGACCTCTTCGTTAAAGTGAGAGCAGGAATCCTTGCACCCTCTCTTCTGCTCGATATCAGCGCTGTCGATAAGTTGCGCACCATTACTGAGATCGATGGTAAAATCGATATCGGTGCAGCAGCGACGTTCTCGGAGATCCTCGATGCAAAGATTGTGCAGGCGAAGTTCCCGATCCTTACTGCAGCGATCGCTCAGCTCGGTTCGGTACAGATACGGAATCGTGCCACAATCGGCGGAAATATTGTCAACGCCTCGCCTGCCGGCGATAGTTTGGTCCCTCTCTATCTTCTCGATGCGATGGTGATCGTACGTTCTGCGGATTGCAGCAGGGAGATTCCGATCGCTGATTTTGTTGCTGGCCCCGGGCAGACAGTTCTCGCTCCAGCAGAGTTTGTCGAACGAATTTCCATTCCCTTGCCTGATCCTCACCTTGCTCCATCATTCCACAAAGTCGGGAGACGCAAAGCGCTTACCATTTCAATCTGTTCGCTCGGAACCTTGATCAATAGAGATAATGGGACAATTAAGGAGGCACGGATCGCGTTCGGCGCGGTTGCCTCCACAGTGGTCAGAGTGGATGATGTGGAGTCGCTTCTTACCGGCGCGACTATCAACGTGGATTTAATTACTGCAACGCGCCGGTTGGTCCAGAGAGCGATCGTGCCGATCGATGACATCAGGGCCAGCGCCGCCTATCGCCGCCAAGTAGCTGAAGATCTCCTTATAACGATTCTCACGGCATAATACCGCAACAAGGTTCATGCGTAATGTGGGGTCTATCATTCTCTTTTGACATCAATCCGGCGATACTGAGACTATGGCTTGACCACTAAGCTAAGAATCGAATACGAGGGCGCAGTCTATCACGTGACATCGCGCGGCAATGCAAGACAGGATATCTATGTCGATAACGAGGATCAGCACGCGTTTCTGGAGGTTCTCGGAGATGTGATAGAGCGCGTTAACCGGACTTGTCATGCCTACTGCCTAATATCCAACCATTATTACTTTCTGGTCGAGACGCCGAACGCAAACTTCTCACGCGGAATACGTCACCTCAATATAGTCTCTTAGGCGCTCGCTCCGTAATCTCGTGTTCCCTTCGATCTCCTCGTCAATCGGACTTGCCTGTTTGCTGATCTTATCATTGCTATGTTATAATCATCATCGATAGGAATTAGGCGCTCAACAGCGTAAATCCTAAGAGATCAAACCAACGTATAAAACAGTCCAAGCAATAACCGAGAGTGGATGATTTACCCTCTATAAGGCTGTGAAGAGCACGATAGATGAGGGCGCGAACAGATAGCAGGGA
>CAYSQQ010000067.1:0-6139 GCA_964433275.1 uncultured Thermotogae bacterium | reverse complement strand
CCTGAACTAAAAAGCGAGTTTTAGGTGATCGTTGAACAACACCAAACAGGAGACAAGATGCCGGAAGGTTCAGTAGGAATCATCATGGGAAGTGACTCTGATCTTTCCACTATGCAGGCGGCAGCTCAGGTGTTGGAAGAACTGAATATCGGATATGAGATCACTATCGTCTCAGCACATCGTACCCCAGAACGAATGAGCCAATACGCACATTCCGCTGCCTCCCGCGGGATAGAAGTGATCATCGCCGGCGCCGGTGGTGCGGCGCATCTGCCAGGATTGACTGCGGCCAAGACAATTTTACCGGTAATCGGAGTGCCTCTTACCACGCGCTCTTTACGCGGGATTGACTCCCTATACTCAATATTGCCGATGCCGGTGAGCCGGCCGGTGGCAACGATGACTATCGGTATAGATGGGGCACGCAATGCAGCATACCTCGCCGC
Source organism: uncultured Thermotogae bacterium (assembly GCA_964433275.1). Taxonomy (GTDB): domain Bacteria; phylum Bipolaricaulota; class Bipolaricaulia; order UBA7950; family UBA7950; genus UBA7950. The sequence continues at coordinate 5,693 of CAYSQQ010000067.1, read as the reverse complement.
GCAGATTCTCGGCTTAAAATACTCTTCTATTCAGGAGCGGCTGATGGAGCAGCGCGCTGAGTCATCTAACTGTGCCGGCGAGGGTGCGCCATGAACATAATCTTTGCTCCCGCAACTATCGGGATCATCGGGGGCGGCCAATTAGGGAAAATGCTCTCCCAAGCGGCGAAACGACTTGGCTATCGTGTAATCATCCTTGATCCGATGCCGTTATGTCCGGCTGCTGGGCTCTGCGATGAACATATTGTGGCAGAATTTAATGATCCGGGAGCTATTGCCGTGTTGACAAAGAAGGCCGATATTCTCACCTATGAATTCGAAAATGTCGCTTCTACCCCGCTCAGACAGGCAGCCGATCAAGTGGCGGTCTTTCCCCACCCTTCTACTCTGCATATACTCTCCCATCGCGTGCGTGAGAAGCGAGCGCTGCAAGAGATCGGGGTAAAAGTGGCAGACTTTATCTCTCTCAACACCGATAAACAACTGACAGAGGCCGTTGCCGCAGTCGGTCTTCCGGCAGTATTAAAGACAGTCCAAGGCGGCTACGATGGTAAAGGACAGCAGGTATTAAGATCAGTGGATGATTTTGCGGCGCTCTCTTTTTCCGGCGCGTATATCATGGAGGCTTACATTCCATTTGTCAAAGAGATCTCAGTGATCTGTGCCCGGAGTACAGCAGGAGAAATTCGGAGTTTCCCGGTTGCAGAGAATATCCATCAGAATAATATCCTTCATCAATCTATTGTTCCGGCTCGTATCTCTGAAGCTACAGCTCAGAAGGCGACTGAATATGCAGAACGCGTAGTAACAGGACTGAACGGAATAGGTGCATTTGGTATCGAGATGTTCCTCGGCGCAGATGGCGAGATTCTGATCAATGAGGTTGCGCCCCGCGTCCATAACTCGGGGCATTACACAATCGAAGCATGTCACATATCACAGTTTGAGCAGCATGTTCGTGCTATCTGCGGTCTCCCGCTCGGAGAAACCGGTCTGCGACGGGCAGCGGTGATGATCAATATCATCGGTGATATGGATCATCGATCGGCACGACTGGAAGGGATAGCGGCTGCTCTGCGCATACCTGAGGTCAATCTTCATCTATATGGGAAAGAGGAGCTGCGTTGCGGCCGTAAAATGGGTCATATTACTGCATTGGCCGATTCACTTCCGCTTGCCATTGAGCGAGCAGAAGCAGCACATCGCTGTTTGAGGTGGAAGGATGACTGATCAACGAGTAGCTCTCTTGTCCGAAGATGCACAAGACTTACAATTAATGGAGCAGGGAGCGGAAATTTTGATCCGGTTCTCTGTCCCTTACGATCTCCGGCATATATCTGCTCATTTGACACCGCAGAGACTGCATGATTATGCTGTCAAGGCACAACAAGACGGCATCGCAGTAATTATCACAGCAGCGCGTGGAGCGGCTCACTTAGCGGGCGCTGTTGCTTCGCTTACCACTTTGCCAGTAATCGGAGTTCCGCTGGAATCATCGCTGTGTGGTATGGATTCTCTCTTGGCAACTGTACAGATGCCGGCTGGAATTCCCGTTGCCACGGTGGCAATTGGTCTTGCCGGCATAAAGAACGCCTGCTTTCTTGCGGTGCAAATTCTGGCATTAAGTGACCCGGTGTTGCAGAGGCAGCTGATCGACTACCGCCGACATCTCCGCGATGAAGTGGTGGAAAAAGGCGAGCGTCTACGTGAACACGGATATCAGTCTTATCCCGAAAAATGATGCGCAAACGCAACTACGCAGCTACAAACAAGAGTAGCAAATTGTAGTGGAGAACCACTATAAATACAGCATTGTGAAGATAGCGCCGGGAACCTTATTAAGAAATGCAGCGTAATTAGAGGTTATGACAATCAAAATCGGTGTAGTACAATTGAATCCTGTTGTAGGAGCAATCAGCGCCAATCGTGACAAGATAATCCGCTATATCAACGAGGGACGACGACGACACTGTGATCTTGTCGTCTTCCCGGAGCTTGCACTCGTCGGCTACTCTCCCCTTGATCTACTATGGCAACGAGAGTTTATCCAGGCAGCTGAAGCAGCGTTAGAGGAGATTGTGCGTAGTTCAACTGATATCAGCGTGATTTTAGGAACGATCAAACAGAGACCAGGTTCCAGTAGCACAGCGAATATCTACGATCTATCCTCTCTGCGTCATGACACACGGCTTTACAATACGGCATTTCTGATCAGTGATTGCCTGGTTATCGGCCAGGCAGGCAAAATATATCTCCCTTCATTTGACGTCTTTGCTGAAGAACGTTACTTCACTTCCCAAGAGCGTATACAGATATTCGATCTTCATGGCAGGAAGATCGGAATCAACATCTGTGAAGATCTATGGCATGATGGAGGTCCGACCGGGCGGCAAGCAGATCTCGGAGCTGATCTTGTGATCAACCTGTCAGCATCGCCGTTCTATCAAGGCAAAACAGCAATCCGCCATACATTGGGAAGACGCCGTGCAATGGAGAACAGCATCTCCCTTCTCTATGTCAACTTATGCGGAGCGCAGGATGAAATCGTCTATGACGGAGGGAGCTTTGCGTACGATTCTAATGGACGACTCATTTTCCAAGCTCCTTATTTTGCCGCAGGGCTGACCGAGTTTGTCTATAGCAGCCAGGAAACTCCAATCACAGCACCAGAAGAGGAGCCGATGGAGCATGTTTACCAAGCAATCGTCCTCGGTATCCGTGATTACGTGCAGAAGAATAATTTTACTGACGTCATTATCGGATTGAGCGGTGGGATTGATTCTGCGCTTACTGCGGCTTTAGCTGTGGAAGCATTAGGGGCGGAGCAGGTGAGCGCGGTCTTTATGCCGAGTGATATTACAGCAGAAGAGAGTCGTATCTACGCGTATGAAACCGCGCAGCGATTAGAAATCGAAATCTTGGAAATATCGATCACGGAGCTGATGGAAAGATATCGGCTATCTCTTCCTCCTATTGTAGAGGGCATTGTCGCTGAAAACCTTCAACCGCGTATCAGGGGGAATATATTGATGGCATTGGCCAATAGTCGTGATTCTCTTGTCCTCGCACCGGCCAACAAATCAGAGATTGCGGTTGGATACAATACGTTGTATGGTGATACAGTCGGTGCACTGGCGCCGATTGCTGATCTGTACAAGACAGAAGTCTATCAATTGGCGGTGCTGGTCAATCAACAGGCGGGCCAACCGGTAATTCCACAACGAGTTATTGACAGAGCGCCATCAGCCGAACTCAGACCCAATCAGTTAGACGAAGAAGATCTGCCCCCGTATTCTATCCTCGACCCGCTCCTTCAGGCGATCATTGAACAGGCCTTAACGCGCCAGGAGATCATCGCACGCGGATTCTCCCCACTGGTAGTCGATCACGTTCTTTCTGCCTATCATCGGTCGGAATACAAGCGACGACAACTTCCTCCCGGAATAAAGGTCTCTTCGCGAGCATTCGGTACAGGCAGAAAAATGCCGATTACTTATTCTTATACCGATTAATTTTGGTTTAAATTGCCTCTTTACAACAACCCCTGTTTGTGGTATAATTATAAAAATTGACTCAGCTGAAACATATATACGTGGAAGGAAGGTTGCAACTGAAAAGAGCAGAGCGCAAAGTAGTCATTATATGTGATGGAATGATATCTTTCAGTGAAGACCTCTATAAAGAGGTCATGCTTCTTTATTCTAAGCGTTAACAAGGAAATAGTATACAGGAGGAATCCGAATGGGTATAACGGAAGTGCAGGCGACGATCGATCTGCAAGCTAACGCTCGAAGAAATAAACCGAGCAAAGCCCTTAAAAAGGCTGGCAAGGCAAAAGATATGGATAGAGGCAAATCGGATAATCCGATCAGGGCTTATTTTGATGAAATAAGCCGCGTGCCGTTGCTGACACGAGCAGATGAGGTCAGATTAGCGCAGCGAATCGAGGCTGGAGATCAAGCAGCAAGAGAAGAACTCGCTGAAGCTAACCTGCGTCTCGTCGTAAGTATCGCGAAAAGGTATCGCGGTTGTGGCCTTCCTTTTCTTGACCTGATCCAAGAGGGAAACCTGGGGTTAATGAAAGCAATTGAAAAGTTTGACTATACACGAGGATTCAAGTTCTCCACTTATGCCACGTGGTGGATTCGACAAGCGATCTTGCGCTCCATTACCAACCGCTCACGCACTATTCGCGTCCCCACCCATGTCAATGAATTAATTCGTAAAATCTTTCAGGTAGAACGTAATTACTTGAAGGAGTATGGCAAATTGCCGTCCATAGAAGAGTTAGCTGAAAAGCTGGAGGCGAGGATTGAAAATATCATCAAAGCCAAAAAATCAGCCCACTATACTGCCTCCCTCGATATGCCGATTGGCTATGATGACGAAGGTTCGGTGCTCGGAGATTTTATTGAAGATAACACTGTCCATTCTCCAACTCAGGAGACCTTTAAGAATCTACTCCAATTGGAACTGGAACATGCCTTAGAAGATCTAACCGGCAGGGAAAGAAAGATTCTTATCCTCCGGTATGGCCTTGAAGATTACCATACGCGCACGTTAGATGAAGTAGGGTTAGAATTTGGTATCAGTCGCGAGCGAGTTCGTCAAATTCAAAAAGAAGCGCTTGACAAGCTACAAAGTTCTGATCTGAAAGAGCGGTTGGAAAGATTCAAAGCGCTGGCATCAGATTAAACCACTGAAAAATTCCGCCGATAATCAGGCGCAAGGTTTGAGGGTCGAGGTTCCGGGTGAGAAAACGATGCGAGCAAACTGGGAGAATTGTTCTGGTGTATCACCGAGTGTTTCTGCGGTGATTCTTGCTGCCGGCCGTAGTTTACGTTTTAAATCCCCCACCAATAAGGTCTATACAGACCTTGTCGGTCGCCCGTTACTCGCATATTCACTTAACTGGTTTGCCAAAAGCAATCTAGTTGATGAGATTGTTCTCGTTGTCAGTAAAGGGGAGGAGATGGCGACCCGCGCGCTTATTAGAGACTGGTCGCTTTCCGTTCGGATTATCTGTGGCGGAGAGCGTCGTCAGGACTCTTCGCTTGCCGGAGTCAAGGCTACACAAGGAACTATTGTTTTAATCCACGATGCAGCGCGGCCGTTTATTATGCCTGCATTGATCAACCGCGTTGTCAAAGAAACACGGAAATACGGAGCAACTGTGCCGGTGTTACCGGAAGTTAATACACTTCGATATCGCGATAGAGACGGTTTTTTATGTGCAACGATTGTCGATCGTACAGATTATGTGCAGATCCAGACTCCACAGGGATTTGATCGCAAGTTAATCTTCCACGCATTGCAAGAGGCGAATCGATGCGGTGTCGATCTATCCGACGATGCAGCGGCGCTCCTCAGATTGGGAAAACCGGTTTTTACCGTTCCCGGCAATCGCATCAACATGAAAATTACTACACAAGAGGATCTCGATTTGGCCGTGCTCTGGGCGAGACAGCTTAAGCAAAACAGTTCTATTACCAAATAATACATTTTGAAGCGATCGGCTTGATTTATCTTCCAAGTTTTCCGCTTCTTTCCAGTTGTTCACTGTTCCAAAAAAATGAGGTTGAATTGTTTAGCCGCAGTAAGCTGCCTCTACCACTACAGTGACAGCGGTCACCCCGGCGGCTGAACCCGCTTAACAGACTCACGCTAACCATGTGCGATAAAGGTATGAAACC
>CAYSQQ010000066.1:1805-6140 GCA_964433275.1 uncultured Thermotogae bacterium | reverse complement strand
TTTAATGTGAGTCATTCGCATCTGCGGCATTAGTTGCTTGTTCCGCCACTGCTCTGTCTTCCCAATCTCTCCCTTCAGAGATTAGTTCTTTTGCGGCAAAAAATTACTTGACTTGGAAGAACGATGAAGATAGAATCATCTTTGCTGGAAGGGTAGTCAAGTGGCCCAAGACAGCGGCTTGCTAAGCCGTCGGCGGGTTTACGCTCGCCCGTGGGTTCGAATCCCACCCCTTCCGCCATTTTCCAAAATTTGGATTTTGTCCAAACGGTACCGTCAAGGGATGCTTTGCGCCCGTAGCTCAGTGGAATAGAGCGTCGCACTCCGGATGCGAAGGTCAGAGGTTCAAATCCTCTCGGGCGTAATTGGATATAGATCGTTATAACTATGGATCGCTAAAAAAAATTTTAGACCGACATCATTGTGCTTTGCTGTTAGGGTAATATTTCATTACCGTTACACCAGTTGATCAGCACCTAAGAGGGAAAGATGAGAAAGTTCGTATGCGTCACCGGTGGAGTCCTTTCCGGTTTGGGTAAAGGAGTAGTGGCAGCCTCAATCGGTCTTCTCCTTAAATCACGCGGTTACCGTGTTACGATGCAAAAGATCGATCCTTATCTAAACGTTGATGCTGGAACGATGAACCCACAGGAACACGGTGAAGTATTCGTCACTATCGACGGGAAGGAGACCGATCTTGATATTGGTCGCTATGAGCGTTTTTTGAATGAAGATCTCACCGCGGACAACTATATAACGACTGGTCAGGTTTATTGGAACGTCATTCACAGAGAACGTAACGGCGAATTCCTCGGCCAAACTGTGCAAATAATTCCCCATATCACCAATGAGATAAAACGTCTGATCCGTCGACCAGTGGAAAAAGACGGCGCAGAGATTTCAGTCGTCGAAGTAGGAGGAACAGTCGGCGATATCGAGGGCCTTCCGTTTCTGGAATCATTACGGCAGCTTAAAGAGGAGATTCCGCGTGAGGATATCGTCTTCATTCATGTTACCCTCCTTCCTCTGCTTGCTTCTTCGGATGAACTGAAAACAAAACCGACCCAGCATAGTGTGAAAGAACTGCGGGCAATCGGAATTCAGCCCGATATCATCGTTGCCCGTTGCAATCGGCCAATCACAGCAGCGGCAAAAGAGAAGATCGCTCTCTTCTGCTCTATTCCATCAACACACGTCATCGAAGATCGCGATCTGACTACGCCTTATGATGCGCCGCTGGCACTGATGGAGGAAGAATTAGATCTGCGGGTCTTGGAAAAGTTAGCCCTTCCAATAGAGAACGTGAAATTAGCGAGATGGGAGGAACTGACTAAACGGATTATTGCGCCGGCTCAACGGGTAAAAATTGGTCTTGTCGGCAAGTACATTGAATTCGGCGATTCGTACATCAGCATCGCCGACGCATTTGTCCATGCCGGAGCTGAGCTGAATGTAGGAGTCGATATTCACTTGCTGTCAGCCGAACAACTGCAGCGCGACGAAACAGGCCGTCTCCTGCGTGATCTCGACGGTGTGTTGGTGCCAGGCGGGTTTGGTGAGCGCGGAATCGAAGGAAAAGTGAAGACGATCACCTATTTACGCGAGAATAAAATACCTTTTTTCGGCATCTGTCTGGGAATGCAATGCGCGGTGATCGAGTTCGCACGTAATGTCGTAGGGTTAGACGGAGCGAATAGCGCCGAGTTCGATCCTGCAACACTCTATCCAGTAATCGACTTGATGGAAGGACAGACTCAGATTACGCAAAAAGGCGGTACAATGCGGTTGGGTGAATATGAAGCCGTGCTGTGCGACGGCTCGAAGAGTTTCACTTACTACCGTTGTCATCGTATACAGGAGAGGCACCGCCATCGGTTCGAATTCAACCCCGCCTTTCGTGAACAACTGACACACGCCGGGATGAGAGTCGCCGCGACCTCGCCGGACGGGCAATTGGTGGAGATCATCGAGCTCGTTGATCATCCGTGGTTCGTTGCGGTGCAATTTCACCCTGAATTCTGCTCCCGGTTGCTCGCTCCTCACCCTCTCTTTGTGGGGTTTCTCAACGCATGTTTAACAAAAAAATCCTCCTGATTCTAACCGTTGTCATTATCGCGGGCGCTCTCGCTCTTGTCATCTTCGCTCCAGAAGTAGAAATTATTAAAGAGCAAGTGCAGGCAGCAGCAGCAGGGATCGTCCTGCGTGGGTTCACTGATTATGGGATGCCGCACTGGACCGTTGCTGCACAACGAGGGATTCTCGATGGCGAAGATTGGGAGTTATTCACGACCGAATTTATTTTCTACTATGAGAATCACCAACGATTGAGCGCAACTGCACCGTCGCTTTATCTGTTCCAAGGCGGTGATCTGGCGCAACTACATGGTGGAGTTGTAATTGAGCGTGAGGACGGATATCGCTTGTTCAGTGAATCGATCGAATGGTGCGCCGATGATAATGTACTGTCCGCGGAGCAGATAAAGATTACAAGCGATGAATTTGAACTTACAGCCACGGGTTTTACATACGATCTCGATCAAGATCGATTCCGCGCCGACGGCGGGTTCACCGTCTTGCTCGACGGGTTTTCAATTGTCGGCGACGTAATCACGGAGACAGAGACGGGGTTGATAGTTATGGACCATGTCAGCGCTATTCGTGATGACCACAAGATCATAACGCCACAACTCTTCTTCTATCCCGGTACACGAGAGATAACAGCAGAAGGTGGAATCGTTCTCTCGTTTGACTCCGGGAGTATTAGGGCGGAATCACTCCGCTATATGCTCGACGACGGTGCGTTTACTGTGGAAGGACAGGTGCGAGTCATCTTGCAACACGATTTTTTCCTCGGTGAACGCTGATGTTAAAAGCCGTCGGGCTGACCAAAACCTACAATGGACGCCGGGTCGTCAATTCCTTCTCCCTACAAGTGGAGAAAGGAAAGATCATCGGTCTTCTCGGTCCAAACGGGGCAGGAAAGACGACTGTTTTCCACATGATGATTGGGTTTGTCGCGCCTGAGAAAGGGGAGGTCTATCTTGACGGCAAAGCGATAACGCGTCTGTCATTTTATTACCGTGCCCGCCTGGGCATCGGATACCTGCCGCAAGAGCCATCGGTCTTCACCAAGATGAGCGTCGTCGATAACTTAGACGCAATCCTTGAGTGGAATGTAAATCACAACGACGGCGGGAAGATACGTGAGGAATTGCTGTGCGAATTCAACCTCGAAAAACTACGTCATCAACGTGCCGGCACCCTCTCTTCCGGCGAGCGACGCCGAGTGGAGATTGCCCGCACCCTGGCAACATCCCCCTCCTACATCCTCCTTGATGAACCCTTCTCCGGGGTCGATCCGCTATCAGTCAGTGACCTCCAGCAGGAGATCATCGCGCTGCGCCACAAAGGGATCGGTATCATCATAACAGATCAGAATGTGCGCGATACTATGGCGCTCACTGACTACGTCTATTTGATCAATGAAGGGAAACTCGTTGTCACCGGCACGCCGGAGGAAATCGTCGACAACGAACTGGCACGCAAATTCTATCTGGGAGAACAGTTTACAGTCTGATTGCGTTGATAGAGCTGTCGGGCAACGATCAGTCCGGCGAAGACGATGATGAGCACAGCGCTAGCCAGATGCGCAGCGCGGAGCGGTCCTATCCACAAGCTGTCGGCACGCGTAAAACTGACGATGAATCTCGCTGCTGCCGAGAGGACGAAATAAAGTGCAACGATAAACCCCTCTTTGTACCCACTTGTCCGAATGCGCCATAACAAAGCGAATACCAGCAAGTTAAGGATCATCTGATAGAGCATTGAAGGGTGGAGTGGGATGCCGGGAAACTGCGCTCCGGCCGGAGAACCAGGAGGAAAGACGATGCCCCATGGCAGATCAGTGGGTAAACCATGCGCATCGCCGTTGAGGAAATTACCCATACGACCGAGAGCCTGACCGAGGATCAGGCTGGGAGCGACTATATCGGCCATCGCCCAGAAACGGATACCTTTCCAGCGACAAAAGAGCAACAGAGCGATTATCCCGCCGATTATCCCGCCGTGGATGGCCAACCCACCGTGCCAGACAGCAAATATCTCAAGCGGGTTATGGCGAAAGAAATTCCACTGAAAAGCAACGAAGTATAATCGCGCCCCGATGTAGGACGCTGGGATGATGAGGAGGAATAGGTCAAGAACACCCTCGCGTGATAACGGGAGCGCCGCCTGTTTCACCTCGCGGCTGATCAGCCAAAATGCAGTTACTACCGCGATCCCATGCAATAGTCCATAATAACGGATCGCAAACGGGCCGATCTCGATAAATATCGGATG
>CAYSQQ010000066.1:0-1705 GCA_964433275.1 uncultured Thermotogae bacterium | reverse complement strand
GCGCGCTTTTTTAGCATGGGATTGTTGCAGTCTCGCGCAATAGACACAGATGTATTGGGTGGTATAGGACTTGAACCTATGGCCTCATGCACGTCAAGCATGCGCTCTTCCAGCTGAGCTAACCACCCTCTTGTAAGGCGGCGAGCGGATTCGAACCGCTGAATGAGGGATTTGCAGTCCCTTGCCTTACCACTTGGCCACGCCGCCATATAACGTAAAGCCTAACTTGTCGTCTCCTTAAGAGCATCTACCGATGCGTCGCACGCAGGTAGAAGAGTCAATCGTCAACGGGCGCCCGTCTGTGTGCGGAATGCTGCGATTCCACTTCTTAAACACCGACGCTACTTCTCTTAGCATCGATGGGGTGGTTTCCATTGAGATGCTTTAACTTCCAGCTCGTTTCGCTAAAAACTTGCAGAATCTTCAGTGTTTAAATTTCAAGTACATAAAAATTATACCATCAACAGTTAATACGATCAAGTTACGCAAAAAATATCTGCTGATCGCTCAAAAACGGGGAGAGAATAATCACAAGTCCGTACCGCCAGTTCGGCGGGAACGGATCTTCGGGTAAACGCCTGTGGAGAGATCAGCGCTGGCCCCGTGAAATAGTATTTCACGGGGCAGGAAGCAAACACCTCTTGTCCTGCGAGGATAGAAGGGTAAGTTTTGCGGAACGGCAATCCGGTCAAATATCAACAACAAGCAGACCGTAGAAGATTATTCTTCTTTTTTTTCTTCTGCAGCAACTAGTTTTTCGTATTCTGCGACGTTAAGTAGAGATTCTGCTTCTGCAGGATCATCCACCTCCATGGTCATCACCCACCCTTTGCTATGCGGGTCGCTGTTGAGGAGCTCAGGAGTCTCTTCCAACGAGGAATTGATATCAATAATAGTGCCAGAGAACGGGGCGGAAATATCGCTGATTGCCTTAATCGATTCGATGATAACGATACTCTCTCCCTTGCTATACTTGGTGCCCACGGGGGGAAACTCAACAAATACGACGTCTCCCAATTGTCCTTGCGCATAATGGGTGATTCCTATTCGCGCTTGTCTATCGTTTATCTCCACCCATTGGTGCTCTACCGTATACTGAAATTGTGCTGGATATCCCATCTATGTCCTCCTTTAATCTGTTACGTAAACTTATTTGGCCGTTTAGTTCAAGCACATAGTGCAAGTTTCATTATTTTATCACAAAGAGCGCCTTCTGTCCGCTTGGCAAGTATCTCCACCAGCTGTAACACTTTCCGGCAGTCAGTCGTCACCATACCAGCGATCTCTACCAGCAGTTCATCTTTTGGATTGTAAGCGATCGATGCACCGACAGAACTCGTCACTACGATATCGTTGAAATGAACTCCGATGAACCATACTGCCTCATCCTTTCCGGGGTTGCATCCCAAAATCTCGCCTCCCGAATCCTGGCCGGCGTTGCCAAGTGTTTGCCACGTGAGGGGCAGACCCGCTGCGAATACCAGCCTGCCCGGCTGGAAACCTTTGTCGAACAGGTTCGCTTTCGTGGGACCTGCTGCCGCGTGGCTAATCGGATCCATCTCAGGCAGACCCAAGACAGGGGAAAGCTGGATCGACACAGACGTTACCCGCTCCCGGTGAAGGATATCTTTCTCTGTCTCCTCCACAAGCACTTCCGGCGGGAACTCCGCACTCTCCAGCAGCGACGGGTTTACTGAAAGGTTAC
>CAYSQQ010000065.1:3064-6143 GCA_964433275.1 uncultured Thermotogae bacterium | reverse complement strand
CAGAATCTCTGGCGAGAATGTTAGTAGAAGGAGTACCGCTTGAAAAACTTATCCCTTTAGGGGGATAAAAGACGGTTTATATCCCTTGCCTTGTTTTGAAAGAAGCAGCGAGCGCAGGGGTCAGGCCTACGAAAGCGCTGTCAAAAGTTACCCTGCCTGTGCGTTACACGCAGACAGGAAGGTGTGTAGTTGGTGAAAGTCCAATTAAGGGAATGATTAGCGACCCACCCTGACCCCCCTGCCGGCACCTTATCTTCCCGCCCCGATCAGGGGGATTTTTACGATCTGTACCTTCAGGAGAAAACTTCGTCACCAGTTGAGGTACCAGCGGTCGGGTGCCGTATTCTTCGCTGCTGAGGGCAAAAATACGAGCAGAATGCTGCCGTTACCGTTTAAGATATATCGCCAGCAGCGAAAGATCGGCCTTTGATAGACCAGGAATACGTGTTGCTTGGCCAAAAGAACGCGGTTTTACTTTTGTCAATCTCTCCCTCCCCTCGTGGGAGATACTGGTGAGATCCTGCCAGGCAAAATCAACGGGAATTACCATCTTTTCCAAACGCATCAGTCGTGCGATCTCTCTTGTTTGTTGCTGCAGGTAACCGTCATATTTGACTGCTATCTCTACCTCTTCTGCTGCCTCGGGAGAGAGGGAGAGAGAGCACAAGGGCAAAAGATCAGTAAGTGTAATCTGCGGTCGTCGCAGGAGATGATAGAGACTGCTTCCATTTTGTCTCAATGGTGTTGTTCGGCGTGCTGAGAGTAGATCATCGATCTTATCTCCAGGAGTGATGCGTGTTCGCTGCAGGGTTCTTATTGCATGCGCTATCTCTTCTTTTTTCCTCTGGATTTGTTCATAGCGACTCTGTGGCAATAGTCCTATTTGGTAACCGATCTCTGTCAATCGCAGATCAGCGTTCTTCTCCCGCAGTGTTATTCGATATTCGGCACGGGATGGCAATATCCGATACGGCTCGTCGACTCCCTTTGTCACTAGATCGTCGAGTAATACTCCGATGAATGCTTGCGCACGTGATAGGATAACCGGCTCTTCCCCGCTGATCAATCGGGCAGCGTTGATTCCAGCCAGTAATCCTTGCGCTGCTGCCTCTTCATATCCAGTCGTTCCATTGATTTGTCCGGCAAGGAAGAGTCCGGAGATCTCCTTTACTTCCAGACTGGGTAAGAGTTGCGTCGGATCGACGAACTCATACTCGATGTTATAGCCGAACTGTGTAATACGTGCCCGTTCTAAGCCAACGATGCTGTTTATCATTCTGACCTGTATCGCTTGCGAAAAAGCAGTATAGAGACCTTGCAAATAATATTCTTCTGAATACTCTCCTTCCGGCTCAAGGAAGACTTTATGGCTGGTGCGCTGCGGGAATTTTACTATCTTTGTTTCGATTGACGGGCAATAACGCGGCCCCACTCCAGCGATCAGACCGTTATAATTAGCGCTCTCTTGCAAGTTATCTCTGATCAGGCAATGGGTCTTCTCATTGGTCTCTGACAAGTAAACAGGGAACATATTCGGCAACGCGCCAGGCAGAGTAGTAAATGAAAAGGCAAGTGGAACAGTACTCGTCTCCTGGCATTTGAGGGGAGCAAAGTCGATTGATTGACCATCGACGCGGGGCGGCGTCCCTGTTTTAAGTCGCGCCATTTTTAGGCCGAGCAGACGGAGCGAGGAGGCAAGACCAAGCGCTGGTGGCTCGCCGGCCCGGCCGGCAGGAAAAGACGTCGTTCCATAACAAATCTTACCATTTAAAAACGTGCCAACTGTGACGATCACCGCCCGACTATATAACTCCCATCCGGCGCTGGTATGTATACCGACTACGCGGCTTCCTTTGATGATCAATGCTGTGACTACCGCTTCGATCAAATGCAGCTTATCTTGCTCTTTAACGCTCTTCTTCAGTGCAGCTGGATAGCGATAGCGATCGACCTGTGCCCGACAGACCTGCATTGCGCGCCCTTTGCTTGTATTGAGAAGACGAACATTGATCATCGTCTGGTCAGTAATCCGTGCCATCTCGCCGCCTAAGGCATCGATTTCGCTGACGAGCTGCGATTTACCAGGCCCACCAATCGAAGGATTACACGAGAGTTTGCCGATCTGGGAAAGATTCATTGTCAGCAGCGCTGTTTCTATCCCTAAACGAGCAGCGGCTAACGCTGCTTCACAACCAGCGTGGCCGGCTCCTATCACGATCAGATCAACTCTTTGCTTTATCAACAGCTGGAATTATTCCGTCATCCGGGGAATGGGGCGGCGTATGCCCACTTGGTAGAGAGTAGTCACTCTGATCGGCGCTTGTTGAACAGCTCAAGCAGTTCAATCGGCAGCGGGAAGACAATCGTATTGGTACTCTCGGCTGAGATGTCACGCAGCGTCTGTAAGTAACGTAATTGTATCGCAGCAGGATTCTGTCCCAGAATTCCGGCTGCTTCGGAGAGTTTCGTCGCTGCTTGCAGTTCTCCTTCCGCATTGATGATCTTTGCCCGCCGTTCGCGTTCTGCTTCCGCCTGCTGTGCGATCGTCCGTTGCATATCAACCGGAATATTCACCTCTTTGATCTCCACTGTTGCTACTTTTATTCCCCACGGGTCTGTCTGCTCGTCAATGATCTTTTGCAACTGTTCATTGATCCGATCGCGTTCAGAAAGAAGTTCATCGAGTTCGACGGCGCCCAAGACGCTGCGCAAAGTCGTCATCGAAATTTGCCGCGTCGCTTCGATATAGTGCTCTACTTCCACGACCGCCATCGCCGGATCCATCACGCGAAAGTAAAGGACAGCATTAACGCTCACTGTTACGTTATCTTTGGTGATTACATCTTGGGGAGGGACATCAAAGACGATCGTACGCAGACTGACTCGCACCATCTTATCCACGATTGGAATAATAAAGAAGATCCCCGGCCCTTTTGCTCCGACCAACCGCCCCAATCGGAAGATCACTCCCCGTTCGTATTCCCTGACGATCCTGATTGCACTGATCAGGATAATCACTGCTATTGTGATTACAACTATAATCGGTAAGCTCATTTTTCTACCTCCATTAGGATTAATT
>CAYSQQ010000065.1:0-2964 GCA_964433275.1 uncultured Thermotogae bacterium | reverse complement strand
TCCTCTTCTCCGATGACTTTCTTCTCCTTGCCCAATCAAGATACATAAACTTTGGGCGGCTCCAATTGGACGACATCGGTGGCAATCCGCTCTATGGAGTGTCGGTCATGCTCGACAAATAACATCGTGGGTTGAAACTCCAGGATCAGTCTCTCAATCTGCTCCCTGGTCACTACATCGAGATAGTTCAGCGGTTCATCCCACAGAAACAGATGGGGTGTCCCGAGAAAAGAGCGACACAGATCCACCTTTTTCCGCTCTCCTTCGCTGAAAGTCTCTAATGGCCGCTCGAATATCTCGCCCGAAACCCCGAACAGCGCCATCATATTCCTGAACTCCGTCTCTGCAATCCCCTCCTCCCGAATGTGGTACCGCAGATAGCCCGCGTTCCACAGTGGTTCTTGATAGGACCGGGCTACGGTCAGGTATTTAGGGATATAGATCGAACCTTTGGCTATCTTGATTTCACCGGAGATCGCCCTGAGCAGAGTCGTCTTTCCGCTCCCGTTCCTCCCTATGAGGACAATCCGCTCTCCCCTGGTAAGCGTCAACGAGAAATCCTTTACAATAGGCCGGTTTTCGATTTCAATTGTTACACCATCCATAAATAGAATGACCTCGGGAGATTTCGAGCTTGTATACATCTTTAATCGTCGTTCTTTCTCAATATTCTTGAGCAATCGCTTCTTCTCCTCGATCCCCCTGTCTTTCCGCTGCTCGATGGAAAGTGCCCGCCGCATCAACTTTGCCGCTCGATGTCCGATAAAACCCTTATCACCTCCTCCTATCTTCTCCCTCTCCTTTCTATCCGCCCACACCCTCCTCTTCCGTGCCGCTCGCTCGAGGGCCTGGATCTCCCGCTTCAACTTTTCATTCTGTCTCCTCTCAAATTGCTCCTCCCGCTCCATATTCTCCTTCCATTGCGAGTAATTCCCCTGATGAATTCTAACATCGCGTTTGTTAAGTGACAGAATATGATCAACACAGAGATCAAGGAAGAAACGGTCATGCGAGACTAAAATAAATCCTTCTTTGCGTGCAAGGTATTCACCCAACAGCGCTCTTCCTTCCATGTCCAGGTGATTTGTCGGTTCATCGATCAACGGGAAGGCGCCTTCCTTTAAGAACAGCGAAATGATCAACGCCCGCGTCTGTTCCCCGCCGCTCAACGAATTAAAATTACGCTGCAACAGATCGGGCTCCATCCCCATCTGGGCGAACTCCTTTTCTATCTTATTGTCGATCTTATAGCCGTCCATCTTCTCGTACTCCGTTAGGATTTCACCGTATTGTGCCAGGCTTTTCTCATCTCCTGTGCTTAACAGTTCTTCCATCTCCCTTTCCCACCGCAGGAAAGGCGCAACACTCTCCTTGATCACTTGGAGTGTCTTTTGTCCCATATCTTTTGGGTCATAAGGGAAATAGAAGGTCTCCCCGCTGAAGATCACTTTTCCCCTTGTTGGCTCAATTCTCTTTCTTATCAGATTCAATAGAGTAGTCTTCCCGCTTCCATTCGCGCCTCTGATGCCAGTTTTCCAGCTTGTATCGATGGCGATAGACAGATCTTCAAAGATAGGTGTGAGCTGTGAATCATAGTGAAAACTCATCGAATGCAGAATAATGGCTGGCATTTAACCTCCCTTGCGTATAACTTAAAACTAGTTCGTTTATGCTCCCAAATCGGCATATTTTGCGAAGTATTTCGTTTATGCACGACTATAGGTAAAGCCTCAAATTGCCCGCCATGAGTATAAATTCCTGTAGTTTTCGAACTTTTATGGCCAAGTAACTCTTGAATATACCGTAAATCTGCACCACCTTCTAAAAGAGGAGTAGCACAACTATTTTGCTCGCTAAGTTGTGCTAAGTTAAATACCTCGAACCTTAAACCTTACGAGAAGCGGCCAGATAGCTGGGTAAGTGACACCCCGGTGATCGTTACCGCAACGCCAACCACCGTAAGAAGAGTTATATCCACTCCTATTAGAAGAACTTCAGCAAGAAGGGTGATCACCGGTATCAGAGTCGCTGCGACCGCCACCTGGGTGGCCGGCAGACAAGCAAGAGCGTAATGTATACCGAAAAAAGCAACCGCTGACGAAAGCACTCCCAGGAAAAGAACCCCCAAGATGATCGACACATTAAGTTGCCCCACCCAATTGAATCCATCACTCAGGGCGAGCGGGCCGAACAGAGCAAGGGAGAAGAGAAACGAATAAAAGGTCAACTGCAAAGGGGTAACGCGGCGCAATATATTTTTAACGAGTACGGTCCGTATTGCAGCACAGCCTACCGCTCCCAAGATAAGTAAATCGCCGAGCAATGACGCGCCGGGTGCCTGCCGCGTCAGACCGATTATCAGGAAGACCCCCAGAAAGGCGGTGATAATCCCCAATGCCTTCATCCAGGTAGCCTTCTCTTGTCGGAGAAACAAAGCGACCAGAAAGACGGCAGCGGGAATTATCGCAATAATCACTGCGGCGCGACTTGGTAGAGTGCGAGCTATCCCGAACGTTTCAAATGAGAAGTATCCGATCGGACCGAGGATCGTCAGTCCGGCCACGATCAATAGATCACGACGCGGCAGACGCAGTTCTCCTTTTATCGCAGCAAGCGGGGCAAGCAAGAGAGTGGCAATAAAAAACCGCAGGAAGAGGAGCATGAATACAGGTACTGTTGCCACCACCTCTTTGACTACCAGGAATGAGAACCCCCAGATAAAGATTGAAGAGAAGAGCGCCACGTAGGCAACAATCGGTTTGTGTTTTGGGCGCATAAAAAATTTTCCTTGTAAGATTCCTTGTAAGATAAAAGACTAACGAAGATTGTCATTCTTTTTACGTTGCTGTGCAACTAGTCTTTGTTCAGGTTAGAGGTTTACGGTTCAAGGAACACAGTTTCAGGTTGAAAATTACAGGTTCAAGGTTCCGCGGTTCACGGTTCAAGGTTAAAGAGCGATGAAGA
>CAYSQQ010000064.1:0-6420 GCA_964433275.1 uncultured Thermotogae bacterium | reverse complement strand
GCCGTGCCCGCATGCAGACAGGTGGTTTAGGAGAGAAAAGCACGGTGTCACATTAGATCCAGCATTCTATTTCTTTCTGGAACTCAACGAACCCTATGAACTCAACGAACCCTATGAACCCAATACAACAGAGGATTAATGAGTAACCGATTCGTCCATTTGCATGTTCATTCCGAGTACAGCATCCTTGATTCCACTTGCAAGATACCTGATCTTTTGGCTATGGCTGCAAAATGTGATATGAACGCGTTGGCCCTTACTGATCATGGCGTGCTCTCAGGGGCAATCAAGTTCTATCAACAAGCGAAAAAATGCGGTATCAACCCGATTATCGGTTCTGAAGTATATGTTGCACCGAAAGATCGGTTCGATAAGACTCCCACAGCTGGTAAGCGATACTATCACTTGGTCCTCCTGGCGGAGAACGAACAGGGGTATCGGAACTTACTACGATTGGTCAGCCTTGCCTATTCCGAAGGATTCTACTATCGTCCCCGTGTTGACAAGGAACTCCTGAGCCGCTACAACGAAGGCCTTATCGCGCTATCAGCATGCGAAAGCGGAGAGATTCCCCAACTCCTCTCTATGGGGCATAAGGAGGAGGCATACCGCGCAGCAGATGAGTACAACTCGATCTTCGGCCGCGATAATTTCTTCATCGAATTGCAATATCATGGCCTTGATCGTCATCGCTGCCAAAGCGAACGTCTCCGACAGTTGGCAGATGAACTCTCTCTTCCGCTCGTAGTGACGAATGATATTCACTATATCTCTCCGGATGACCGTCTGGCACACGAAGTACTACTCAATATTCGCGCTAATAAGAAGATCACTGATGAAGATCGTCGCCGGTTCGATGGCGATGGTTACCATTTCCGTACATTTGAGGAGATGGAAAAACTCTTTCCCGATATTCCCCAGGCACTGGAGCAGACACTGGAGATCGCTGACCGCTGCCAGTTAGAAATTAAGTTTGGCGCGACGCAAATTCCACCGTTTGAGTTTCCGGAAGAGCATGGTACTGCTGATGATTACCTGCGTGAATTGACCCTTTCCGGTGCGGCGAATAGATTCAATACCATCACGCCCAAGATACGCAAACGGCTCGAATACGAGCTCTCTGTTATCGCGCAAATGAACTACGCCACTTACTTTCTCATCGTATGGGACTTTGTCCGCTTCGCCCATGAAACGCAGGTGCCGGTCGGCCCGGGAAGAGGATCAGCGACCGGCAGTCTGGTCGCGTATTGCCTGGAGATCACCAGTGTCGATCCGATTCGTTACAACTTAATCTTTGAGCGTTTTTTAAACCCGGAGCGGATTGGACTGCCCGATTTTGATATCGACTTTTGCGCCAAGGGTAGGGATAAAGTCATTGCTTATGTAAAAGAGAAGTACGGTCAGGAACGGATGGCGCAGATAGTTACTTTCGATCGCATGGCAGCACGCAGCGTGATCCGCGACGTAGGTCGTGTACTTGCTGTCCCATACGACAAGACCGATCGGACAGCTAAGATGGTCCCATTTGGCTATTCACTCGATCGGGCATTCTCCCAGGTAGCGGAGTTAAAGTCTCTGCTGAAAACGGATGAGGAGATTATGAAGATGGTGCAGATCGGCCAGTGTCTGGAAGGACTGGTCAGAAATGTATCGACCCATGCAGCCGGAGTGGTGATTGCTACAGAAGATTTGCTCGCCCATGCGCCACTGCAGCGGCTCTCCGATGAAGAAACAGTTACCCAGTACGACATGGGTGACCTGGAGGCCATCGGCTTATTAAAGATGGATTTCTTGGGGTTACGCAACCTGACGTTGATTGCAGAGACGATTCGCGCCGTGGCAGAACGAACCGGAACAGCACTCGACACTAAGAGACTACCCCTTAATGATGAGAAGACCTACAAATTGATCCGCACTTGTCGTACCGGCGGGATCTTTCAATTAGAGAGCGCAGGGATGAAAGGGCTGATCCGGCGAATGAATCCGTCCCAATTTGAGGATCTGATCGCTTTGCTGGCGCTCTATCGTCCTGGGCCATTGGAAAGCGGCATGGTCGACGATTACATTGAACGCCGCCAGGGCTCGCAGCAAGTGAAATATATCCATCCCAGCGTAGAAGAGATCCTGACAGAGACATATGGACTGCCGATCTATCAGGAACAGTTACTGTTGATTGCTCAGAATCTTGCCGGGTTCTCTCTCGGTGAAGCTGATATATTACGCAAAGCAATGGGGAAGAAAAAGAAGGCGATCATGGCTTCGATGCGCGATAAATTCTTACATGGATGTGCGACAAATAAGATCGACAAGCAGATTGCGCTCCAGGCATTTACGGATATGGAGAAGTTTTCCCGCTATGGGTTCAATAAATCGCATACTACAGCGTACGCATTCATCTCTTACTGGACCGCATATTTAAAAGCTAATTATCCAGTCTATTTCTTAGCCAGCCTGCTCACCAATGTTGATGGAAATAGTGACAAAGTAGCAGAATATATTGATGAGTGCGCGGAGATGGGGATAGAGGTCTTACCGCCCGATATAAATGAAAGCGAGCGTGATTTTACGCCGATTGATGAGCATACGATACGTTTCGGTCTCGGAGCGATCAAACATGTCAGTGATAGTGCAATCACTGCGGTGATCGCAGCGCGCAAGAAGAAGAAAAGATTCTCCTCTTTCTTTGATCTATGCCAAACGTTTAATGAGCAGGCGATAAGTCGTGAAATCCTTGAATCATTGATCAAGGTGGGCGCTTTTGATCAGTTCGACCAGAGTCGCAAAGGGTTGCTGCAATGTGTCGGTGCAGGGATGGAGATCATGCAGTCGGCACGTAAAGAACGCCGCACTGGTCAACAATCGTTCTTTGCCGACAAAGCAGAGATTTACTCACAAGACGCATTCACAGTCGATAAAGAGGAATTCTTACCAGAGGAGATTCTCCAGTTAGAAAAAGAGCTTCTCGGCTTGTACCTGACTGCTCATCCACTTGATAAATATAAGGATATTCTCACTACTTGCTGTATACCCTCAGTTGATCTTGCTTCACTGCCGGAAGGAGAGCGAGTTACAATCGGGGGACGGATAAAACGTGTGCGAAAGATAAGCACCAAGAAAGGTAACCAGATGGCGTTTGTGACCATCGAAGATCTCTCCGGTGAAGTGGAGGTCACTATCTTTCCTAAGTTGCTGGAGAAGGAGAACGGGTCGGTCAAGGAAGAAGAACTAGTGGCGCTGAAAGTGTCGATAGGAAAGCGGAACGGTGAAATGAGCCTTGTTGCGGAAGATATATCTCCCCTTGCGGAACTTTCGCAACAGACTCCGCTGGCGATCTATTTGACATTGAAAGCGGAAGAGACAGAGAAGAAGAGATTACGCGCCATCATTGATATCGTTGACACTCACCCCGGCCCCTTACCATTGATCATCAGACTCGCCAACGATGATCATGCAATTGAGATCCTCGCTGATAAGAAATATATGGTGACTCCATGCGCAGCGCTGAAGCATAAATTGGAGAATATATGCGGCAAAGAGACGATCATGGTGCGGCAAAACCGCATTGCAAAAGTAGATTTGCAATGAAACTCCGTCTACCACGCGGCCTCCGCTGGCTCTATCCCGGGATGCGGATAAAGCGCTGGGTAGCTCTCACTGTGGCGGCAATGGGGCTGTTCGTCTTCGGGCTGTTGGCGTTAATGGGTAAAGAGATGGTAAGAGATCTGTACCGGTTCTTTCCCTACGAACCGGGCTCACGTTACATATTTGTCGGACTAAGCCTTGCAATTGGCATCATCGGGTTCGGGTACGGGGTACACCGACTCGTCCGTTCCGTTGCCAGCGGGATCGCTCCATCAGTGACGCAGAAGCCGTCGGATATTATCTATCGGACGCGAATTCTCAGTCGAGGACCACGCGTCGTCGCCTTTGGCGGCGGAACCGGACTGGCCACACTCCTGCGAGGGCTAAAGGAATATACAATGAATATAACAGCAGTGGTCACTGTTATGGATGACGGTGGCAGTTCCGGTCGTCTGCGCACGGAGTACGACGTCCTTCCGGCCGGTGATATCAGAAACTGCATCCTCTCACTGGCAGAAGATGAACAGCGGATGAGCTATCTATTCCAACATCGCTTCCGTAACATGCCGGGACTGGAGAACCACTCTTTGGGAAACTTGATCATTGCCGGACTGGAACAGGCGATGGGAGGGTTCGATCGCGCTATCGAAGAGATGAGCCATGTATTGAATATCCGCGGACAAGTATTGCCTGTTACACTGGAAAAGGTCCATCTGTTAGCGGAGATGGCAGATGGCGCGCTGGTAAAAGGCGAGAGTGCAATCACTAATGATCCCCGCCAGATCGTCAATATTTCTCTTTTGCCAAGCGCGATCTCTCCCTACCAAAAAGTCCTCACAGAGATCGACCGCGCTGATCTCATCATCGTGGGGCCGGGGAGCCTGTTTACCAGTTTGATTCCTAACTTACTCATCGAAGGGATCGCCGCTGCAATCACTACTTGCCGCGCCGAGAAGTTTTACATCGCCAATTTGATGACCCAGCCGGGTGAGACGAGTGGATTCAACCTTTATGACCATCTGCGCGCGCTGGACAACTACATTGCCGTACGTTCTTTCGATGCGGCAGTCATCAATACCAGCCTGCCTGCAGCAGAGATCAGCAGTCGCTATCAACGAGAAGGTGCATTGCCGGTCATCAACGATCTGCCGGAAGAGAACGAATACGACCTACGAGTGATCGAGCTGGATCTGCTCGAGATAACAAAAATAGAAGAAAAATTGACCGTCAAGCATGATCCTGTTAAATTGAGCAAGGCAATCGCCAACAACACGCGTGCTTTCCTTAAACAGCGTACGCACCTGACTTAACCCTTGATAACCAAAATTGGCCGCAGTCGTGCCACTTTCAGATTGATTCCCGAGTGGTGAACAGGAGCAATAACAAGCTCGATATCCTTATACGCGCCCGGCGCCTCTTCCGCAACTCCGGGGATGCTGTGTGCACGGAGAGTGATCCCTGCTTTTGCCAGAGAAGCACGCACATCTTCGCCCCAGTACTTCTTCTTTGCTTTCTTGCGCGACATCGCCCGTCCTGCACCGTGAATCCCGCTGCCGAATGTCTTTTCCATCCCTGTCTCCGTCCCCCTCATAATGTAAGAAGCGGTTCCCATTGTCCCGCCGATGATGATCGGATGGCCGACTGCATCATAAGCGCGCGGATTCTCCTTATGGCCGGCGGCAAAGGCGCGGGTCGCCCCTTTGCGATGGACAAGGAGTTCTTTTAACTCCCCATTTACACGATGGCGCTCGAATTTAGCGGTATTATGGCCCACATCATACAAGAGTTTCACAGCTATCGGAGCAACTCCTAAGGTGCGTTCCAATGAGAGACAGACAAGATGACTCAACACCTGGCGATTGGCGAACGCAGCGTTGACACCGCCGATCATCGCGGAGATATAACGCTTTCCTTCCGGGCTCTCAATCGGCGCGCAGACTAGCTCCCGCTCGCGGATTGGAATGCCGTATTTACGGCTGGCCTTCTCTATCTCTTTCAGATAGTCCTGTCCGATCTGGTGTCCCAAGGCGCGTGAACCAGTGTGGATCGATACCACTACCTGATCTTTATGGAGACCGTATATCTCAGCTGCCTTGCCATCGAAGATCTCTTCGATATATTGAACTTCCAGATAATGATTTCCTGAGCCGAGGGTTCCCATTTGCCGAAAGACACGCTGTTTGGCCTTAATGCTCACCGCAGCAGGATCAGCGCCGGCCATTGTCCCTTCTTCTTCGATGAATTGCAGGTCGAGCGGTGTGCCATAACCTCTCTCAACAGCAAACCGCGCTCCCTGGCATAATAGCGCATCGATTTCAGTAGGTGATAGCGAGAGATCACCCGTTGACCCGAGGCCGGCAGGGACGGTACGGAATAGATCATCAGCCACTCTCTCCTCTTTGCCTGTTAAATCGTTCCGTGCAAGAGGAGTTTTAAGCAACCTGACGCCGCAGTTGATATCGAAACCGATTCCTCCGACTACTACCACCCCTTCTTTACGAAGGAACGCCCCGACGCCGCCGATTGGGAATCCGTATCCAGGATGGAGATCGGGCATCGCGATGGAAGCAGTGACAATTCCCGGTAGGGCAGCGACATTCTTTATCTGGCGTAGTTCGTTCCATTCTGTCTTTGTCGCGCTCTCTTCCAGCAGTTGCGCGATCGCCTGCTTAGCAGCGAATATTCGCCCTGGCACCCGCATATCACCGGTTTTAGGCAGTTCCCATTCGAACTCTGCTATCTGTTTCAGCTCAAATTCTTGCTTCATCTTCAATCGGTTCCGCAGATTATACATTCAGCCACACGGGTTTATCGGGTATTTATCAGGCAGAGCCGATA
>CAYSQQ010000063.1:0-6429 GCA_964433275.1 uncultured Thermotogae bacterium | reverse complement strand
GACAGTGAAGAACCGATTTTTTCATGTTGAACCGATGCGTTATTAAGCTATAATGCGGTGAGTATAAAAAGAGTTGCTGTATACACAATTGCAAAATAGAGCAGAACAAATTTGACTGTCGTGCTTGATAATGTTCCATTTTTATTGGGATTTGCGAAAGAATTATAATAGCGAACAACAATGTATTTACAGCGCTTGGCTGGATTTTATAAATGGATCAAAGTAACTTTGCAACCAGGCAAACCGTTATCTATATTGCACAAGGTGATCAATGGGAAAGGTTGACGTCCAACTAGTCAAGGATAAGGTCGATATTATCGGCTTAATGTCGCGTTATCTCTCGTTGACAGAAAGTGGTGAGAGGTATAAGGGACGCTGTCCGTTCCATCAAGATAAGACACCTTCGCTCGTTGTCAGTCCGCAAAAAGGATTATGGCATTGTTTCGGTTGTGGTGAAGGCGGAGATATCTTCGCCTTTCTGATGAAGATTGAACGGATCAGCTTCGCTGAAGCGTTGACAAGACTGGCACAGGAAGCAGGGATAACATTACGTACTCCTGCTACGGGCGAGAGAGCCGAACTTCTAGAGGCAAATCAGGCTGTAGAGCGTTTTTTCACTGCTAATCTTCTTTCTTCTGCTGGTCAGAAAGCGCGGAAGTACTTACTCAATCGAGGTTATCAACAAGAAAGCTGGCAGCGATTTGCCATCGGTTACGCACTGCCAAGTTGGGATTCGCTCAAGTCAAAATTAACATCACGTTATCCATTAAAAACACTTGTCTCGCTGGGTGTTATCGTGCAAGCGAAAGACGGACATACTTATGATCGCTTTCGTCATCGATTGATTTTTCCTATCCACGATGTGGACGGAAAAACAATTGGTTTTGCCGGCCGTGCTTTGGCAGAAAATGACGCCGAACCAAAGTACATCAACACGCCGAAGACAGCTCTGTTCGATAAAGGACAACATCTGTACGGTCTTGCCTGGGCGCGGAAGGGGTTGACAAAGAATGAACCGTTGATCCTTGTGGAAGGACATACTGATGTAATTTCGCTTCATCTTCAGGGAATACCTACTGCTGTAGGGTCGATGGGGACAGCACTTACTCAGAGTCAAGCCGACCTTATTGCTCGCTTTACTGATACGGTAATCATTGCTTATGATCAAGATGCAGCGGGAAGTGCGGCCAGTTTACGTGGGATGCAAATATTACGCAATCGCGGGTTAGGAGTACGTATCGCATCTCTTCCTCCAGGAGAAGATCCGGATACTCTTATTAATAGCAGGGGGCGAGAGCAGTTTCAAGCGATCATCGATCGTGGATTACCGTTCCATCTATTCTACGTGCAAGCAATCAGCGCCCGGTTCGATTTATCCACTATCGAAGGGAAAGAGAAGGCATTGGAAGAAGTACGCCCGTTTTATCGCCGGATAGACTCATTGCCTTTACGCGAAGAGATCACCGCTTCTTTGGCTGACCTATTGGACATACCGCGTGATGCATTGCGCGCTGATCTGGAAGGAAGAAACAGGCGCAGGCCAGCAAAAGTTGAAGAGAAGAAAGAACGTGAGTGGGGTCCGCAAGAGCTTCTTATTGCACTGCTGTTGCAAGGAGAGATCACTTGGGAGAAAATACATGACAGAGTAATTGAATTAGAGCCACAGCAAGAAGAGATTCCTCACTGCCTTATCGGGCCAAAGAATTTCTCTTCCCGCTACCACCAGCTTATAAAAGCGTGCATGACTGCTGAAGAGACTGATCGCCGATTGGATCTGACGACCCTTCTCCTGGAACTGGATGAAGAATCAGCGCGTATCGCCAGTCATTTAGCTCTTACGACTGTTAAGTTCGATGACGTCGATAAAGCACTAACAGACGCTTTGGTGGGATTGATCCATTTACCACCGATCGAAGGGCGACTGATGGCGTTAAAAGAGATAATCGCTGCAAAAGAGAAGCGAGGAGAGAAGACAGGGTTGGTATCTTTGCAGCGGGAATATCACTCGTTGAGTAAACAGAGAACGAGGTATAAATCGCGACAATGTATGTAATTACAGATGACAATACGGCTATTTGAACGAAAATATGAGATTGTGGATTCTTTTAGCAGAATGGAAAACTTTGCAGGGGAGGAGGAAATGAATAGTAAGGGAAAGACCGGCGCACCGAAGCCGGAGGCAGGCAATACTGATACCAACCGCGGTTCAGTAACCGATAGCGCCAGCTCTACCAAAACAGAAAATAGGAGAGAAGAGGGCGAACCCGCGGCAAAGAAGGCAATCGCTTCGTTCCGATTAAAACAGAATAAAGCGATAATTCCATCTGGCCGTCCCAATTCGATTCGAAGCTATTTAGCAGAGATAAGCAGAATTCCACTCCTGGCCAAAGAAGATGAATGGCAGCTGGCACAAGCAATAGTACGAGGGAAACAAGTAGAACAGAGATTGAATGAAGCAAAAGAGAATGGTGGATTCGCTTTATCGCAAAAAGAGGTGAAAGTTCTGCAAGGTATTGTCAAGCAGAGTGAAGAAGCGCGCAACAAGCTGATCATCTCCAATTTGCGTCTCGTTGTGCATATTGCGAAATGGTATCGCGATCGCGGGCTTTTATTCCTCGACCTGATTCAGGAAGGGAATCTGGGCCTGATGAAAGCGGTAGAGAAATTCGATCACACCCTGGGATTTAAGTTTTCCACCTACGCTACGTGGTGGATCCGACAGGCGATAACACGGGCGATTGCTGACCACTCACGTACGATCCGCGTTCCCGCGCAGATGCTCGAAACAGCACGCGAACTCAAACAGATCAAACAGGAGTACATACAAGAACATGGCGCCTCTCCCTCGTTGGAGATGCTCTCGCAGTTGACAGAGATGCCGATTATGAAAATAAAGAAAGTGGAGAACGTATTTGAGTATACGACATCGCTGGAACGCCCGCTAAGCGATGACGGTGAAGAGACGATCAGCGATTTGATTGCCGATGAGTCCTCTCTCTCTCCGATAAAAGAGACATTCCGTCTCTTCTTGGCAGAAGAACTCGACCGCGCCCTCGACTATCTTGATGAACGCGAGAAGATGATTCTCAAGCTCCGTTACGGTTTGGAAGACGGCCATCCGCGAACGCTCAAGGACGTGTCAAACGTATTCAACCTAACGCGGGAGCGAGTGCGGCAGATCGAAATCCACGCGATTGAGAAGCTTAAACATCCGGCTCGCAAAGAAGATCTCCAGCAATTCCGTGATTTACTGGCGCGTGAGGAGTAGCAATGGAGCAGGTGGTGGTAATTTGCGGCCCCACCGGTGTCGGCAAGAGTGAAATTGGTGTAGCGCTGGCAGAGCTGGTAGACGGAGAGGTAATCTCCGCTGATTCGCGTTCTTTCTTTCGTGGTCTCGATATCGGCACTGACAAACCCTCGCCGGATTTGGTACGGCGAGTTCCACATCATTTAATCGATATTATTGAGTTTGATCAACCCTATGATGCGATGCACTTTCGCTGTGCTGTAACTAAATTGATCGAGGAGATACACGGTCGCGGGAGGGTACCGCTCATCGTCGGAGGGGGGACCCTATATTTACGGGTGATCCTGCAGGGGATTTTTCAAGGACCGTCTGCTGACACCGCGCTCCGACAACGGCTGAGCCGCAACTGTCTTGTCGACCTACACGCTCAATTAAAAGAGGTTGATCCGATCGCTGCTGCGCGGATTCACCCCCACGACCGCCATCGAATAACCCGCGCGTTGGAGGTGTATCATCTGACAGGGAGGCCGATCAGTGAGTTACAGCAGGAGACATCGCCGTTGCCGTACGATTTTTATACAATCGGGCTGATGATGGAAAAAGAATTACATCGACGCTGGCTCAATGAGCGGGTCGATCGAATGCTTGATCGTGGGTTGCTTGCTGAAGCGATCTTGCTCAAAGAGAGAGGGATTATGCCCCATATGCAGACCTATCGTACAATCGGTTATGAAGAGTTGTTCGCCTGCCTCGAGGGGAAGATTTCTTTTGTTGATGCGCTCGCTGCGATAAAACGCAATACGATCCGCCTTGCCCGGCGACAATTGGCCTGGTTTCACCGCGAAACAGCGGAGTGGATAGATGTGACAGGACGATCGGCATTGGAAATAGCGGTGGAGATCAAGCGGAAAATCACCGTAACTACTCAGGTTCAAGGTTAGAAAACGATGCAGGGTGGACGGCTTGAAGATAATGCGACCAACCGCGAACGTTGCACCTTGAATCTGATAACCTAAAGTAGTTATCTTTTTGGTATAATAGTTGCGGAAAGATGTGTATGGAGCAGGGCTGGATCCGTTTGGTTTAGCGTCTTTATGACTACACTAAACGGGCATGATTGATCGACGATTATGCAGCAGTCGGTCGACTTTACTGAGCAAAGGCTGTACACTTTCACTGAATTGAGTTTATCAAAGGATTGACTTCATTCAGAAGGAGATTTATGCCGTATTGGGTGATCATACTACCATCTCTTGATGATAGTGTTGATACCAACTGGTAATTTTTTACTTTCAGGAAGAGGTAAAATGAGTACTAAGAAACAGATCAAGATCATGGATACAACTCTGCGTGATGGCCACCAGTCATTATGGGCGACCCGAATGAGGACAGCTGAGATGCTTCCCATCATCAAAAAGCTTGATCGGGTCGGTTACTGGTCGCTGGAAACCTGGGGCGGAGCCACCTTTGACGTACCATTACGCTTTTTGGATGAAGATCCGTGGGAGAGATTGCACGAACTGCGAAAACGAACCGAGAACACGCAATTACAGATGTTATTGCGTGGTCAGAATATCGTTGGTTACCGTAATTATCCTGATGATCTGTTGCAAGCATTTATTGAACGGGCGGCAAAAGGAGGAATCGATGTTTTCCGTATCTTTGACGCGCTTAATGATATTCGTAATCTAGCGGCAGCGATCCGCTTTGTCAAACAGGTTGGCAAGCATGCTCAAGGGACAATTTGCTATACAACCAGTCCGGTTCATACCATCGACCTGTACCTGGATTCGGCGCGCGAGCAGGTGGCAGAAGGAATCGATTCGATCTGCATTAAAGATATGGCAGGAATACTCGCGCCTGATGTCGCTTATGAGCTTGTCGCGGCGTTCAAAAACGAGTTTTCTATCCCTGTCCATCTACATTGCCATGCCTCGAGCGGGATGGCGGTGGCTGCTTATGTGAAAGCGATAGAAGCGGGAGTCGACATCATTGACTGTGCGCACGCACCTCTTGCCGGTTATACATCACAGCCAGCTGTGGAGACGCTCGTTGCTATCCTTGCGGGGACAGAACATGACCCTTGTTTTGATCTTAGTTTGATTGAAGAAATTTCGCAATATCTGGCGGAACTCGTCACCGAATGGAAGATGACACGCGATGCAGCAATCGATCGCACCGTGATTGCCCATCAAATCCCCGGTGGGATGACGACCAATCTGAACCGCCAATTACAAGAACAAGGAGCAGCAGACCGTCTCGCCGAAGTATTGAAAGAAGTTTCTCGGGTGCGGGCAGAGTTGGGGTACCCACCTCTTGTTACGCCAACAAGCCAGATTGTGGGTGCACAAGCAGTGTTCAACGTCTTGACCGGAGAACGTTACAAGGTAGTTCCGCAAGAGGTACAGAACTATGTCAAAGGTCTTTATGGTCGTTCTCCCGGACCGATCTGCGATGAGATAAAAGAGAAGATCATCGGTGATGCCGAAGTGGTAACGATCCGCCCGGCTGACCTGTTGGAACCGGCGATGGAACGCGCACGGCAGGAATTACCGCCAGAATTAATCGACAAAGAGGAAGATATAATATCTTATGCTATCTTTCCAGAGATCGCGCGTCACTTCTTTGAAGGACGCCACAATCCATCCACCAAGAGAGGAGAGAGAGAAGCGGAAATGAACGAGAATAGACACTCACCATCAGTTAATTCTAGTGCAACCAAGGTGATTCGAGAGTTGATTGAAATCACCATCAAAAACAATATCACCGAACTTGAGTGGGAACATGCAGGCACAAAGGTCAAGATACGCCGTGGTGAATCTGTCACCCCCCCTGTGCTAACGAGCGGAGCAGCGACTGCAGAGACGGCGCCGGTAGTGCAGACTGAAGCGATCGAAGCAGAAAGAGCGACCGCTTACGAAGCGATCACCGCACCACTCGTCGGCATCTTCTATCGTAAACCGGCTCCCGATCAACCGCCGTTTGTCGAGCAAGGAGATATTATTGAAGCTGGGCAGACAGTCTGTATTGTCGAAGCGATGAAATTGAAGAACGAAATCCAGACCGAAAAACGGTGCCGGATAGCCGAGATCGTTGTCGATAATGCAACAACAGTTGAATACGGCCAAGTACTGTTTCGCGTTGAGCCTATCACTGATTAGAAAAGATCGCCAAGGAATCAA
>CAYSQQ010000062.1:0-6520 GCA_964433275.1 uncultured Thermotogae bacterium | reverse complement strand
CTGTCAAGAAAAACTGTTAAATGAACGAAGCCCTAAAAAGAGTGTAAAGATAGCTCTCAATCGGGGACGGAGAAAGACGGGCAACTACAAGGGATTACCCCTACGGTTGGTGGCTCCGAGCACCTGATAGATCCGTTCCCCATATGAAACGTCAAAGAGTCTAAAAGAGAAGGAGCTGACGTTGAAAAAATGCTAATGTTATCGACTGATCCATCTTTGCGCTTCTATGCCAAAACCAACCCTCAAGCGGCAAGAAATTCACTGATCCCGGTAAGGAACATCTGAACTGCAACAGTCATCAGGATCATCCCCATCAACCGCTCTACAGCCATCAATCCTCGCCGTCCGAATATCCGCTGCAGCGAAGTTGATAAGAGCAGAATAATAGTCGAGGCCATCCACGCACCGATAAGGGCGACTGACCATTCTTTCCAGCGTGTTGGATCAAAAGAGGCCAGCAAGATCACGGTAACGATCGCCGAAGGACCGGCAATCAACGGAACAGCGATCGGCACGATGAACGGCTCCCCTGCCGGAGATTGACCGAATATGCCACTGGCAGGAGGGAAAATCATCTTAAGCGCAATGACAAGCAGGAGCACTCCGCCGCCGACCCCCAGGGCTGATCGCGAGATTTGCAGTATTCCAAGAATGTGATTGCCGAAGAAGAGAAAGAAGAAGATGATGATCAACGCGATGAGTGATTCGCGTAATAGAATCATCTTTTGCCGGCGGTTATTCATATTTTGCAACAACGGCAAAAAAATAGGGATATTTCCTAACGGGTCCATCACTAAAAAGAGAGTTACCATCGCTGAGAAAAGGTTCATCATCACTCCGGGGCTATTTAGCCGTGAAAAGCCTTGACTTAAGATACAAGATATTTTTGGCAATTAAACTACAATCCAATCTCTGAATTGTATCTTGCACAGCAACATGCGACAAGGTTCCTTATCGCACCAAAATCTTCGTTGTGATCAATGATAAATCGCATATTCCGCTAAACGCCTCACATCATACAAGAATGATATATCTGAAGTGTGAAGAGCCATTGCCCTCATACTACAGAATAAGTTTTGCCGCTGCTTCTCTCGCCCAAGCATCTGCGGCCAGTAGATCATCTACTGTCGGCTTCTCTATTACACAATGTTGCCTGATGATCTCCGCCAGCCCGTCAGCAATTCCGGTGAACGGGATATCATGTTTCAGAAACCGCTCTACCAATACTTCATCAGCAGCGTTGATCGCTGCAGGTGCAGTATTCCCGATCTTACCGGCAGTGATAACTGTGGTAAATGCAGGAAAAAGCTGATTATCAATCGGGGAAAATTCTAATCGTCCGATATCCAAGAGATCAATCTGGAGGCAATCACTGGGCAATCGCTGTGGGTGGGTAAGCGCATATTGGATCGGAATACGCATATCGGGTACAGCCAGCTGAGCTGTCAGCGACTTGTCGCGATATTGCACCAAGCTGTGGACGATCGACTGCGGGTGAACAACAACTTCTATCTGCTCATAGGGTAAGCCGAACAGATAATAGGCTTCGATGACCTCAAATCCTTTATTAACCATCGTTGCGGAGTCAATCGTGATGCGAGGGCCCATCGTCCAGTTAGGATGAGCGAGTGCATCGGCAGGAGTGACCTGCTTCAGATCCGCCGGAGACCTGCCCCGGAACGGTCCCCCGGATGCAGTAATGATGAGTTTCGTTATCTCTTCCCTGTTAATGCCGCTGAACAACTGGAACAAGCCGTGGTGTTCACTGTCAATTGGTATCAGTTGTGCATTATAAGCGGCCAGTGCGGCGGTGATAAGCTCACCTCCGATCACTAAGCTCTCCTTGTTGGCCAATGCGAGCCTCTTCCCGGCCTCAATCGCCGCCAGTGAGGGGCGTAATCCGACAGCTCCGACAAGTGCGTTGACCACAATATCTATTTCATCCAGCTGTGCTAATTTACACAACCCTTCATCGCTCGTCAGAACGCGGATATGGGGAAAACTACGCTGCAGGGCGGATATTTCCTCATAATCTTGCAGTAATAGGAATTGGGGTGAAAAACGGCGGGCCTGTTCAGCAAGCAGCGACACATTGCTCTTTGCTGCTAGCCCAACTACCTGACAGGGATAACCGGATTCATTTAAGCGCTCGATCACGGCGAGCGTCTGTGTTCCGATTGAACCGGTTGAGCCAAGAAGGACGATCCGTTGCATGGGGGGTAATTATCCGAATTTATAGCTTTATTTCTGCCCTGTCAGTTTTAAAGTTCGCTCTCTTTCTCTATTGTTGCAACCAGTAATTACTCAGTCTGTCTGTTAGCTGGCCGGCTCCAAGAGAGCAGCGGAGAAGATCTCTTCCAGCTCATTACCTGACAGAACCTCGTGTGCCAATAATGATTTGGCTAAAGTATCGAGTAGGGCGCGGTTTTTCTGCAGAAGTTTTTTGGCTCTATCGTAACACTGGAGGAGGATAGAACGAATCTCACTGTCGACCAGAGATGATAATGCTTCTGAATGATCTGATCCTTTGACTATTTCTTCGCCGAGGAAGACATCGACATGGTTGCGTGCAAGGCTGATCGGACCTAGTTTTTCACTCATTCCATATTCAACGACCAGGCGTTTGGCAAGTTCAGTCGCTTTCTTGAGATCATCATAAGCGCCGGTTGAAAAATCGTTATACACTACTTCTTCCGCTGCTCGGCCGCCGAACAGACTTGTTAATTTATCGAGCAGCTCTTCTTTTGATACGAGATACCGTTCTTCCAACGGTAATTGGAGTGTAAAGCCGAGCGTCCCGTCACCGCGTGGGATGATTGATACTTTATGTACAGGGTCAGCCTTAGGGAGAATTCTGCCTACTACAGCATGGCCGGATTCGTGGTAGGCGATTCTCTCACGCTCTTCGGCGGAGAGGACGATTCCTTTCCGCTTGATTCCGGC
Organism: uncultured Thermotogae bacterium; assembly: GCA_964433275.1. Lineage (GTDB taxonomy): Bacteria > Bipolaricaulota > Bipolaricaulia > UBA7950 > UBA7950 > UBA7950. Next base: position 3,577 of record CAYSQQ010000062.1, on the reverse strand, counting down.
AAGAACGCGATCGATTGATTCCTCAAAATCAACCATCTCGATCTCCTTTTTGTTATGGCGAGCAGCGAGCAGTGCAGCTTCGTTAGCCAAGTTTTCCAAGTCTGCTCCGACGAATCCAGGCGTCCGCCGCGCCATGACAGACAGATCGACATCAGAGGCCAATGTTTTGTTTGCCACTTTAAGACGTAAGATCGCCTCTCTCCCTGTGAAATCAGGACGAGGCACAGTGATCTTGCGATCGAACCTGCCGGGTCTAAGCAACGCAGGGTCGAGAACATCGGGGCGATTAGTCGCTGCCAAGATCATAACCCCTTTGTTTGCTTGGAATCCGTCCATCTCTGCCAGCAGTTGATTGAGAGTCTGTTCCCGCTCATCATGGCCTCCTCCCAATCCTGTCCCCCGCTTGCGGCCGACAGCATCGATCTCATCGATAAAGATAATGCACGGTACATTTGCTTTTGCTTTCACAAACATGTCACGCACACGAGCCGCACCGACACCGACGAACATCTCTACGAAATCCGAACCACTGATGCTGAAAAAAGGGACACTGGCCTCGCCGGCAATCGCTTTGGCTAAATAAGTCTTTCCCGTTCCTGGCGCCCCGACAAGGAGGATCCCCTTCGGAATCTCCGCGCCCAGGTGGACGAACTTACGCGGATTACGCAGATACTCAACGACTTCTTGCACTTCTTCTTCCACTTCGTCTATTCCAGCGACATCTTTAAAAGTGATCTCCGTCGTCTCCGGGTTGGTAAGGCGGGCTTTGCTGGCACCGAACGATAGAGGACCGCTCACGCCTCTCTGCGCACGTCGCATAAGGTATATCCACACCCCGGCGAGGACCAATATCCATAGAAGAGGACCGAAAACGATTCCCACCCAGTCGGCACGACGAGGCTCAAATTGGATATCGATGCCGTGTGTTCGTGCCTGAGGTACGTATAATGTTGCATCAGGCGGAAGTTGAACGACATATCGTCGCCCATCGACCATTTCCACCGAACCGCGATTGTCGGGCGCAACACGCAGAGAATGAATTGTGCGATGGTCGGCCTCAACAAGATTCATAAATTCGACGAAAGAAATCACTACATCTGGTTGTGCCCGTCCATTCCACACCCGCAGCAAGATCAACCCGAAGATGATTACCGCTATAATAAGACCGACTGTGCGCAAATTCTTATTCCGCAAATCCACCGGCGTTCCTGTTTTTTTCTCTTCGCTCATATCAACGAAAAATTATATCACAGACGGTTTTCGATATCAACTACACAAAGCAGTGGAAAGCAGACAACTGCCGCCAGCAGGAGACGCACAAGATTGTTGCCGTACTTGCGTCTGATGGTGTATCCTTTGGCTTAAGTAGTAGAAAGTATTTGGTTGCCGTTAAACGGTGTTATGCAGAACTTAGCGCACCTTCGGTTCGAACTTGTAGTGGTCGAGCTTGCTCGACAAAAAGCAAAGCAAGCTTTGCCACTACAACTCCTCAAAAAAGGAAATTCCTATCCCATTAAATTATCTTGAAAAAATGAGAGGAGAAACATCGGCGCTGGCCACTGTATATGGTCAACAAGACTCTGAAAGAGCACAGATCAGGGGTCACACAGATCATAGGAGGTATTAATGACAAGACAGATATCAACGGGAAAGTGTGGCTTCTGCAATGCCACCTTCAGTAAGGCGGGGATGACTAAACACCTCAAGACTTGCAAGCAAAGAAAAGCTGAGCCGGAAACATCCTTGAAGAAGCGGCAGAAAACGAGAAGCTTCCACTTTGTGGTTGAGGGGCGTGACTTGCCTGAGTATTGGATGCATCTTTCCGCGCCGGCCAATGTAATCTTGGAAGACTTGGGCGGCTTCCTCAGAGATACCTGGTTGGAGTGCTGTGGGCACCTGAGCGCCTTCACAATCGAAGGGACACGATACTGCTCAACTCCGATGAGAGAGTACGGTGAAAAGACATGAGGATTACACTAGCTGATATACTTGCTCCCGGAATGAAGTTTCGGCACGAGTATGACTTCGGCGCCACTACCGAACTTAGCCTAAAAGTTGTGTCAGAACTGGAAGGTGAATCCCAAAATAAGTCCATTCAGCTCTTGGCGATGAATGATCCGCCCTCGATAGCCTGCGAGGTGTGGGGGGAGATTACTACACAACTGTGCTCTGAACGTATCTGGGAGGGTAAGGGATGGCTTTGTGATGGGTGCGCTGGAAAGCATAGTTGCGGCGAAGAGATGGCGGTTAATTCTCCCCGGTCGGAATGGGTGCATATACCGGATAGGAACAGCATGTCTGCCGATCTCGTCTGCTATGCTTTTTCAACGGAGGATTTTTACAGAGCTAAGTTCATTTTTGTTTCACTTACCGTGAGGTGCAACCATGTCCGATGCTGAGGCCCTGTGGAGGGATGTTCAGAAGATTAGAAGCGAAGCTCCTCTCGTTCACAACATCACAAACTATGTTGTGATGAATAGCAGTGCTAACGCACTCCTTGCACTGGGAGCGTCTCCTGTCATGGCTCATGCGATTGACGAAGTAGAAGAAATGGTGGGTATTGCCCGGGCGCTTGTTATCAACATCGGGACGTTGAGTGGACCGTGGATCGAAGCGATGATAAAGGCCGTACAGGCGGCGAGGAAACGCCCGATTCCGATCATCCTTGATCCCGTAGGCGCTGGAGCGACGCCGCTCCGGACTGAGACGGTGCACAAGCTGGTGAACGAGGCTCCGCCCACCGTGATCAGAGGAAACGCGTCTGAGATACGGGCACTCTATTTCGCGGAAGCGGGCACCAAAGGTGTCGACAGCACCCATGGCACAGAGGCCGCTTTGAAACCCGCCCGGGAGCTGTCCCGCCGTCTTGCGTGCGTTGTCAGCGTGAGCGGGGCGGTCGACATTATTGTGCAGAACGACAGGATCATTCGCGTTGCCAACGGCCATCCACTGATGCCTCGGGTTACCGGCCTCGGCTGCACGGCGAGCGCGCTCACCGGTGCGTTTGCTGCCGTCAATGAATCGCCGCTCCAGGCTGCCGCTCACGCGATGGCGTTGATGGGTATCGTAGGTGAGACCGCCGCCGCACGCTCACAGGGACCCGGCAGTCTGCAAATGAACTTCTACGATGCCTTGCATCAAATAGATGAGAGCAACATCAAACACCGGTTGAAGATCGAACGCAATTGAAACGCCCCGTCGACTGGAGCCTTTATCTCGTTACGGATCGGAACCTCTCACGTGGCCGACCGATTGAGGAACTGGTTAAATCTGCTGTACGCGGCGGTGTGACGGTTGTGCAATTGCGCGAGAAAGAATGCTCAACCCGGGAGTACATCGAGATAGCCCGCCAAGTCCTATCCGTCCTTCAGCCGCATAACATACCGCTCATCATAAACGACAGGGTGGATGTCGCACTTGCAGTATAAAGCTCAAGCCTACGAGAAGAAAGTTCCTTCTGGATGTATCCCGCCTCGATCACCAGGAGTTGCGCCGTATGCAAAGGGTTCTCCACAAGATGAATTTTGACAAAGCGATCAAATTGATAGGGCTTTAACAACGTATCACATGCGTTTGG
>CAYSQQ010000061.1:0-6586 GCA_964433275.1 uncultured Thermotogae bacterium | reverse complement strand
TGCAGCAGGAAACAAATTAAATACCATTGTCATCTCGCGAGCTGCGTAAAATTAGGGAGAATTTCCCGCAGGCGAAAATCCAGGATAGTAGATACAGATTCCCTTTACGATTTTGTGGTTACATTTACACCATCAAACAATAGAGCAGGATAGGTGCCCATCATTGCCGGATACAGTGTATCTTCAATTGCGACCAGGTTTTTCATCGTTTCATATATATTACCTGCTACCATCGCGTCTTTGACATAGCCCACTATCTCTCCGTTTTCCACGTATAGCCCCGGAGAAAGACCGATCGAAAAATCCCCGTTGGGAATATTGCCGCTATGCGCACCGAGTGCACTGGCCACGATAACGCCCCTGTCAATCAATCTTATCAGATCTGAAAATGATTTATTGCCTGGTTTTATGTAAAGGTGGGCCAGCGAAGGGGTTGGTTTGGTAGAAATCGCCTCTCCTCCCCACATTGCACTCCTAAAACCATGTCCTGTCGGTTGGACGTCAAGTTTACAAGCGTAATGGAGGTCGCAGTAGAAGTTTTTTAACACGCCATCTTCCACTACCGGAAAATGCCGCCCCGGGGTTCCTTCATCATCGAAAGTCCGTGCTCCGGGAAACTGATCATTGAGCGGGTCATTGTATATGGTGAGATTGCCGGAAAAGAGCTTCTTCCCAAGTTTATCCACGATAGGAGACTGTTTTTCATAGATACTCTTGCCGCTGGTGGCGCTCTGCAATCTCCACAGCAAAACGTACATCGTCTCGGGCAGAAAGAGCACTTTCATCCTGCCGCTGCCCGGGATTGCTTCCTGTAAGGACTTATTATAGGTGTCCAGAATAAAATCTAAATGCTCGCCGGGTATTCGGTTGAACTTCTTAGCGTTCATCACCCTGCTTATCGAGGCGTAAGAGCCAGGATACATTATTGCGGGGGAGCAATAGAAATAAGATGACTTCGCAGAAACATCAAGCCCATTACTGTTTATCAGGCTTGTCTTTTCTATCACCCGCCCGGCATGTATATTCACCTGTCCATCTGTTTTAGCGGTAAATATCCCGGCAATCCTGTTGCACTCATCTACGATGGTAGTAGTGGTGAGGTTTTCAATTGCGGGATCGTAGGTATCTAGTTGAGGTAAATCATTGGCAAATGGCAGGTTGAATTTGGCTTCCACTCCACCTTTGAGAGAAGCAAGTGCATTACTCACAAGCTCTTCTTCATCGATTACGTTTTTGGTAAATGCAAATCCTAGTTTTTCGTCTTTGATGATCCTGATGCTAGTTCCAGATTGTAACTTGCTGTTGATATCCTTGAGTTTTGCATTTTCAAACGAAATAGAATCGACTGTCTGCTCAATAGAGTAGATCTCCACCTTGTCACTGACCCTGCGAGCAATATCAAGTAGTTTTTCCATTATGCTCCCCCTATAACAACATTTCTGACTAAGATATGCGGCCCTCCATGAGAGGAACGGATGTTTAGCTGTCCTTTACCGCACCCACCGATTTCACACAACACAAAGTCATCTCCTACTGCGGTAATATCTTTTAGGGTCTGATATAAGTTCCCGGATATATTTATATCACGCATCAGCTCACCTTGGTTGCCGTTTTTGACTGAATAAGCATACTGGGCGCCGAAGGTGAAGTTCTCTCCGCTTGTCTGCCCTCCCTTGGAATCTAAGATATATAATCCATCTCCCAGCTCAGCGAGTAGCTCGTCAAGCGTCTTTGTGCCGGGCTGAATAAAGATATTTCCCATCCTGATGATCGGGGCGAAGCGATAATCCTCGGCAATACAGTGGCCGCTGAGTGGCTCCTGGAAATTGGCCGCTGTCCTGCGGGAGTGTAGCCTCCCGACAAGAACACCATTTTGCAACAGCGGGGTCGGCCTCGCTTTAACTCCTTCATCATCGTATTTGTAAAATCCCAGTTGTCCCGCTACCGTTGGGTCATCGATGATACTGAGAACATCAATCCCCAGCGTTGCTCCTATTCTCATCTTCTCTCTCATTGTGGGGCTGTCTTCGATCAGGTCAGCCTCGGAGAAATGGCCAAATGCCTCATGGGTAAAGAGCCCCGCCATGCTGGGGTTTAATATGACATTATAGACCCCGGCTGCCACTGGTGTTGCCTGCAGGAGATCGACTGCCAACTTTGTCTTCTGCTCAAATATTTTCTCTCTGTTTCTCAACTTGGCAAAACCCGTGCTGCCACCAATACTTGCTCTTACATTCTGGAGAAGACTTCCGTCTTTGCTTGTAATCATTCCCCCGATCAGCGTGGTGATTAAATCTTCCCTGATCTTGCTCCCCTCAGTGCTGAGGAAATATTTTTCTCGTATCACCTCTTGATATCTGACATTAGTCATGATGATCGCCTTATGTTGTAAGGGGATGTTATTGTAATTTCTGGTTTGCTCGAGTTTTTCGTCGATCGAGATATTACGCGGGTCCTCATTGAGTTCGGGGATAAAGGTATCGTCTACCACCTCGGTCTTGGCGAATTCAACCGGCCGTTTGATATTGCGGGATATCAGACAGGCATTTTCAGAGGCTCTTTTTACCGCTTGCTCGGCATCGGCAATTCTTGTGAAGGCCACTGAAGCCAGCCCGCCATCCTTTAAGACCCTTAACACATATCCATCGGTCGTATCCGAGCCGATGCGACTGAGCTCCTTGCCGTTAAAGACGATCATTGTCTCCTTCATCTTCTCATAACGAATGTCGGCGTAATCGGCATCAATTTTCGTAAGTATTAACCTTAGCTCTTCCAACATGCTCCTCCTTAAAAGATGAAAATCTTTCCGTTTCTTCATTCCCTGGTTCTAAAAAAACGGCGTTCATGGTGTCATCAAGCCTGTTTACAGATCATATAATCATTCTATACCTTGGCTGCTTGCTAAGCAAGTTTAATTCTAAGCTGATTTGATTCTCTTTGACCTGCTTATACGGTGGCTGCAGAGAGATCCGGAATTTTAACTCTAAACGCCGGGACGACCTCAACTATTGCCAGTAAAAAGTCTTTGTAAGATATTAATAGATCCGCTCAGTTCCGGATGATTCAACTACTTGCGAAGTAGAAAAGAGTCCGGTAGCGAATATCGCTCTGGCAGATATCTATCTCGTCGCAGTGACGCGTCCCAATAAGTGGCTATGCATTGTAGCGAATTCTCTAATCCCCGCGAGGATCGCTGCCGCTATTTGAGATTGATACGCGAACGTCTGCAAAAGACGTCCTTCAACAGGGTTGGAGACAAACCCGACTTCCGCGAGCACGGCCGGCATCTGTGCTCGTCTGATAAAGAGGAACTGTCGCCTGACTCCCCGGTCGCGCGCTCCAAGATTACCAATCAGATGACGCTGGATCGTTGTCGCAAGCAAATAGCTCGCTTGCCCCGCCGTTGTATGGATCAGGGTCTCAATTCCATGCGCCTGTGGGTTGTAAAAACCATTGCCGTGTATACTTACGAACAGATCCGCTCTGATCTTATTAGCGAACAGAGCACGTTGAATCGGATCGATAAACCGATCATCACTACGAGTAAGGATTATCTCGATCAACGGGTCATTAAGCGCCTTTAAAAAAACAAGGCGTCCGATGGCCAAATTTATATCTGCTTCGTGAACACCGCCTATGCCGATCGCTCCCGGATCTCTACCTCCTTGTCCTGGATCGATCACGACGCGAACCCGGCGGGGGGTGATTCCACCTGCTTGTTCCGAATGGAGAGGTGTCCACAGCGTAATTAACAGAAGCACCGCAATGAGAAGTTTTCCGATCTTCATTATGAGTTATATGATAACGATACTCACCAGAGGAGACATCCCTGTTGGCAGTGATCAATCTGACATCTGCGATTACGATTGAGAACGCGTGGTGGCATTTTTCATCTCCGATGGCCTTGTCTTCGCCTAAAATCAGAGTACATTTCAACTGTCATTGTCGATTAGAATTGGTGAAGAAAGCGTAAATCGTTCTGGAAAAATAGACGAATGTCATCAATTTTGTAGCGGAGCATCGCCATCCGTTCGATTCCCAGGCCGAAGGCAAACCCGGTGACTTGTTCCGGGTCATAACCAACTCCTTGTAACACAATAGGATCCACCATTCCTGCTCCCATGATCTCTAACCAATCAGTGGAATGGGGAGGACGAATATGAACTTGTATTGAAGGTTCAGTAAACGGGAAAAAGTCAGCCGCAAAGCGCATTTGGTGTCTTTTCCCAAAGAATTCCTTGACGAACAGCTCGATTATGTACTTTAAGTTGGCGAGCGAAAGCTGTTTGTCCACCCACAACATCTCCACTTGATGGAAGACCGGTGAATGAGTAGCGTCCTGGTTATCGCGCCGATAACAACGGCCGGGACAGATGATGCGCAGGGGCGGTTTTCTCTCTTCCATTATCCGAATCTGCACTGGAGAGGTATGGGTGCGGAGAAGATGCGTTTCATCTATATAGAAAGAATCCCACTCCTCGCGGGCTGGATGATGAGCCGGTATATTGAGCGCTTCAAAGTTGTAGTATTCTGTTTCGATCTCTGGACCGGCAGCGACGGTAAAGCCCATCCGTAAAAATATTTCCTCGATCTTTTGCTGCACCTGCGATAAAAGATGAAAATGACCGGGAGGATGGTACGTCCCTGGCAAAGTAATGTCAATCCATTCTGTTTTTAACTGTGCTCGTTGGGATACTGATCTTAGAGCAGTCAGTCGGCAAGCAAGCGCCGCGGTTACTTTCTCTTTCAGCTCGTTCAATAATTGACCGGCAATTGGGCGATCTTGTGGAGGTAACTTTCCCAGTAATTTGAATAGTTGCGCCACCTCTCCCTTGCGCCCCACCAGCTGGATACGCAACTCTTCGCAGCGGGTGGTTTCATTGATCTGCGGCAACTGTTCTTCAACTAACATTACAACAGCTGCTATCTGTTGGCGAAGATTTTTGAGCGTGACCATAAGAGAAATTATATCAGCTCTCTCTATTTTGACAAGGAGATAATCTGATGATATGATAAAGATCATTATGACCGCAAAGAAAACTCGCGATGCAATAGATGTCTTTCGTCGTTACCTCAAGCTGCATAATCACAATATTACCGAGACGCGTGACCGAATCGTCGAAGAGATATTCATGATGGATCATCATTTTGACGTTACAGATCTATGGCAACGATTGCACGCCGACACCCAGATCTCCTCTTCCACCGTATATCGGACACTCGACTTGCTCGTCGAAGCCGGTCTGGTTAAGACGGTCGATTTGGGAGAAGCGCACGCCCATTATGAACATATATTCGGCAGACGTGACCATGACCATCTAGTATGCACAGACTGTGATAAAGTGATCGAATTCCCTGCAGCAGCGATTAACAACGAGATCAAAAAGATGGCCGCGGAAAAAGCGTTTACAATAAGTAGTCATAGCGTACAGATATACGGGTACTGTCGCAATTGTGCCGCCAAAAACACAAAATGACCCTTTACAAAGAACGCCGAGAGAGGCTTTTATCTGCATTACGCAAAAAAGAAATAGATGGTTTTATCACCCTCAATTTCGAATCATCCGATGCAGCAAATATCTATTATCTATCGGGATTCAATGGAACAACTGCTGCCCTGATCATTGCGGAAGAGGAAAGTTTCTTCACTGACTCCCGTTATATCGAGCAGGTGCAAAACGAAGTTGTGGGAATTTCTCTGCACCAAGTAAAAGGAACATACCTTGATGATGTTGCTGCTGCAGTGACCAAGACGAAAATAAAGCGATTAGGAATAAGCTCTAACTGTACCAGTTACTCGCTGGTCGAAAGATTACGAAAAAGACTCCCTGCAATCGAACTCGTTCCGCTCAAAGAAGAGGTGGAACAATTACGTCGCTGTAAAGATGAAGAAGAGATAACTCGTATCCGCAACGCAATCTGTTTAACCGAATCATCACTGGAAAAGATTATTGCAAAAATCACAACCGGGATGACGGAAGCGGAGATTGCATTGGAATTGGAATTCATCATGCGTAAAGCCGGAGCGGAGAAAGTCGCCTTCGATCTGATCGTCGCTGCAGGCGAGAATAGTGCCCTGCCTCATCATCGTGCCGGCAACCGACAAGTTAAGCGTGGTGATCTGCTACTGCTGGACATCGGCGTTAGGGCCGGTGGTTATTGTTCGGACCTAACACGGGTCTTCGCTGTCGGTAAAGTTACTGCCCGGGCGCAGGAAATCTATGATATTGTTCTCACCGCGAATCGAACCGGTCTGGCAGCAGCAGCAGCAGGAAAGAGTGGCAAGGAAATAGATAAAAAAGCGCGCGATGTGATCGCTGCGGCCGGCTATAAAGATCATTTCGGTCATGGTTTGGGCCATGGACTCGGCATTGAAGTACATGAACAACCCCGATTGTCCTTGTTGAGCAAAGATATATTGGAGGAAGGAATGGTCGTCACTGTCGAACCGGGAATATATCTTCCCGGTTTTGGAGGAGTAAGAATAGAAGATGTCGTCCTCATCCACGGTGATGGATGCGAAGTGTTGACCAGTGCCCCAAAAGAAGAGTTACGGGTACTTTGAACACCGAAACTACTTGAGAAG
>CAYSQQ010000060.1:0-6678 GCA_964433275.1 uncultured Thermotogae bacterium | reverse complement strand
ATTACGCCTAACTTAAAATAACCGGTTCTTCTCCAAAAATTGTTACTGTTGCTAATTTTCCAAACAGCTTAAGGCACTATGAAAGAGAATCACCCTTTTCTGCTAAATTTGGAGAAGAACCATTTTTGTTATAGCGAACCTGACTGGCGGACGCCGCCGGTGGCAAATTTATCTTTTACTCTCTCCCATAACAGCTTCAGCATCTCCGGCCTGTACGGGGTTTGTTCTTCCATTGGCCCGACGAGCTCTTTCTGTGCAGGGATTATAAATGGTTGCAGGATATAACGTTTAGCGCCGGTGATCATTGCGGCGATCTTTATTATCTCTTGTTCATCAATATCTGGAACGACCGTAGTGCGAAATTCATAGTCTGGTGCGCTGTTGATAATTAAGTGGATCGATGTAGTGATTCGTTGCAGGTCAACTGTGACTCCAGCGCCCGCTTCATAATAGTCTGTTGATCGCTTGATATCCATTGCCACATAGTCAAGGAAATTATTGCGGATTAACTCCTCAAGCATCTTAGGAAAAGTGCCGTTGGTATCGAGTTTTATGAGAAACCCCAGCTCTTTTACCTGGGCGATAAAGTCACGCAGACCCGGTTGAATCAATGGTTCTCCCCCCGAGAGAACGACTCCGTCAAGGAGACCTCTGCGTTGCTTTAAGAAAGAGAAGACCTCATCTTCAGTGATTGAACTTGTGTTGCCGATCTTCTCTGGCAACACAAGTTCGCTATTGTAGCAATAAGGACAACGAAAATTACATCCTGCTGTAAAGATAACCGCTGATAGTTTATCAGGGTAATCAATCAACGAGATCGGTAGTAGATGCGCTATTTTCATCCTCACATTAAGCGAGTTTAGGGGCAAAGTTTGTATTTTGCCTTAAATCTTAGGCAGCACAGTCGACAGTCGATCTTGGGGCGATAATCGTTCTTTTGGACTTGCAGTAAAGAAGACCTTCCGATCGGCGAATTCCGCTCGTTTGCCATTGTTCCATTGCTCTACCGGACGGAGATAACCAACAACGCGCGAATAGATTTCGCACGCCGCAGCACATACCGGACATTTAGCATTCTCTCCCGCAAAGTATCCATGTTCAGTACAGATACTGAATGTAGGGGTGATTGTGTAGTAGGGCAGATGGAAGTTCTCCGCGATCTTACGCACAAGATTTTTCGTTGCTTTTATTGAAGGCAGCGACTCACCGAGAAACCCATGGAAGACGGTTCCTCCGGTATAGAGTGTTTGGAGTTGATCTTGAAGGTGTAATGCTTCGAAGATGTCAGGGGTGAATGCAACCGGCAGGTGCGTCGAGTTGGTGTAGTAGGGTTCACTCTCTCTGTTCTGTTCTAAATTATTGATCCGGATATCGGGGAAGCGGGCCAGATCGTTCTTAGCAAGCCGGTAACTTGCTCCTTCAGCTGGAGTTGCTTCCAAATTAAAAATCTCTCCGCTCTCCGCTTGGAATACTTTCAATTTAGACCGCATAAAGTTAAGGACTTCGACGGCGAACTCATGACTGTGTGGTTCGGTGATATCTTCACCAAAAAGATTGAGGAGGGCGTCGTTCATCCCGATAAGCCCGATGGTGGAGAAGTGGTTCTTCCAATATTCACCTGAAAAATCTTTAATCTTTTGCAGATAGAATTTGGAATAAGGATAGAGCCCTTGTTCTGTCAGTTGCTCCAATGCTTTACGCTTGATCAGCAGTGATTCTTTTGCTGTCAACATCAGTTCACTGAGGCGATCGAGAAAGTCCGCTGTGCTATCAGCCAAGAACCCTAAGCGGGGCATATTGATTGTTACAACACCGATCGAACCGGTGAGTGGATTTGCGCCGAACAGCCCGCCGCCGCGTTTTTTCAGCTCGCGGTTATCAATCCGCAACCGACAGCACATGCTGCGTGTGTCTTCGGGCTGCATATCACTGCCGATAAAATTGGCGAAATAGGGAATTCCATAGCGTGCCGTCATTTCCCAAATTGCATCTAAGTTTTTGTTATCCCAATTGAATTCTTCGGTAACATTATATGTTGGAATCGGAAAAGTGAACGGCCGGCTGCGGACATCTCCTTCGATCATGACCTCGGCGAATGCGCGGTTGAACATATCCATTTCGCGTTGAAATTCACCGTATACCTCTTTCTGAACTTTACCGCCGATGATGACCGGTGTCGTTTCCATATATTTTGGTACTTCCAGATCGAGAGTGATGTTGGTGAACGGGGTCTGAAAACCAACGCGTGTTGGTACGTTCAAGTTGTAGATAAATTCTTGTAGGTGCTGCTTTACTTCGTGATAGGAGAGATTATCAGTGCGGATAAAGGGAGCAAGATAGGTATCTACATTACTGAATGCCTGTGCTCCTGCTGCTTCACCTTGGAGCGTATACAAGAAATTAGCCACCTGCATTAACGCAACGCGGAAGTGCTTCGCCGCTCGGGCCTCAATCTTTCCTCGCACACCACGGAACCCCTGGACAAGAAGATCTTGCAGGTCCCATCCTACACAATAGACGCCTAACGTCCCCAAGTCATGGATATGAAAATCACCGCGTTCGTGGGCGACTTTGATCTCACGCGAGTAGATTGTATTGAGCCAATATTTCGATATGACCTTATCGGTAATATTAACGTTCAGTCCCTGCAGAGAATAGGTCATATTGCTGTTCTCACGCACGCGCCAATCAATATCATTGATATAGTTTTCCACTACAGAAAGATTTCCCAGCAGGCCTTTTACTTCACGCGCATCAGTACGTTGTTTGCGGTATAGGATATAAGCCTTTGCCAGTTGATGATGTTGCGCATCAAGGAGAACTTCCTCAACTATATCTTGCACACCCTCAACTGTCGGAAGTTCATGTGTAAATCTACGCGTTAATATCGCTATGACTTGATCAGCAATCTGTTTAGCCTCAATAACATCGGGCTCTCCCAGCGAGCGCATCGCTTTCCAAATTGCGGTGGTAATCCGACTCTCATCGAACGCAACTATGCGGCCATCGCGTTTTACAATCTTTTCTAATGTCAAAATTTATTCCCCCTTGAATAAACTTGTGGCTCTTCGCTGTTTGGAGTAGGTAACGAACTCCCGACTGCAAATAATACAACGCTGTTCTCTCGCCCGCTTGCTATGCTCTTTCAAGCCGCCAAGCTAAGCGATGGACAGTGCGCTCGTTCTTTGCCCCATTCCAGTCTTTCACTTGGCGTTCTCTGCGTCTTTGCGAGAGAATGCTTTTGTTTTTTCTCCTTACCCTTCACTCATCATCCATTACTGCTTCTCACCTTTGTGAGAAACCGACTGCTGTGCACTGTATCTTCAGCTACCCACTCGAACCAGCGAGGAGCTAAATTTAAATTTGTTTCCTCTGAATTTATCCCGGCTTTGCCAGGGACTGTTCAGATACTGTTAAATTTTAAACCAGAAAATTGTCTTTTATCTTACCTTGATCAAAGCTTTTTTGTCAAGTTGATTTTGTCCCTGATATCGGTATAATTATTTGTCAATTAGTAAAAAACAAGGCCTGATCGTCACTTTTATCGGTGATGATTGGTTCGATTACTTTCAGGATCAAGCGCAGTATATGAGGTGATAACAATGGCTAATATAAAATCTGCTGCTAAACGGGCGCGACAGAACATTACGCGAAAAAAACATAACTTCATGAGAAAGAAAGCTCTCAAACAGATAGTAAATGAATTGCGAAGCCACGTCGCCGCTGGGAATAAAGAGACAGCGCAGCAACTTCTTCCTCAGCTTACAAAGATGGCTGATAAGGCGGCCTCACATGGACCGTTCCATAAGAACAAGGCTAGTCGAATCAAATCGCGTATGACGAAGAAAGTTCACAATATGTAAGGGAGGGGAAAGCCACAATGACTAAGTTCGATTTTCTGGGCACGAGAAAGGTCGGGATAACTTTTTCCATTGTCGTTGTTGCAGCGAGCATCTTTTTGCTCATCGTAAATGGGTTGAATCTCGGGATTGATTTTACCGGCGGAACTGAGTTCCGCATCCTGTTCCGTGACTCAGTGGAAATAGCCGACTTGCGCGTTGCATTGGGCGCTATCCCTGCTGCTGACATTGATCTCGCCGGCAGTGTGATTCAGGAAATTAGGGGAACTTATGAAATCATTATCACTACTCCGCTCAATATCGAGCTGCATCGCCCGACGATCACCTCTGTGGAGACGATGTTGGCAGAGACCTTTCCTACCGAGGAGATCTCCCGTCGTTCTATCGGACATCGAATAAGCCGTGAATTGGTGCGACGTGGATGGGGTGCATTATTGCTGGCGCTTGTCGTAATTTTACTTTATGTTTCATGGCGGTTCCGCCTGCGATACGCTGTCGGCGCTGTAACTGCTGTAGTCCATGACGTTATAATCGCGTTGGGAGTCTTTGCTTTCTTTCAGTTTGAGGTCAATCTTGCGACGATCGCCGCTTTTCTCACAATAGTCGGTTATTCACTCAACGATACAATCGTTATCTTCGATCGCGTGCGAGAAAATCTTGCAATAATGAAACGCACCTCCATCTTTGATGTGATAAACCGCAGCATCAATCAGTCTTTGATGCGTACTGTCAATACCTCTTTCACCACACTTATTCCGGTGGTTATCCTCTTTCTATTTGGTGGTCCGGTACTGCGGAGTTTCTCCGTTGCGTTGATGATCGGAGTTATCATCGGCACCTATTCTTCAATGTATATCGCCAATCCAGTAATTTACGCATGGACGATGCGGACCGACAGCAAGAGAAGATAGATGAAATCCATTCTCTTTGCCGGAAGAGAGTGGTCTTTGGTAACTCCCCCTGCTATCAAGCTAACCGATGAAATAAGTAAAGAGCTTACTTGTACTCCTCTATCGGCTATTCTCCTTGCGCAACGGGGTGGGCGCCAATGGCGTAAAATTATAAATCCTGATCGTCGTACATTCCATTCGCCGTTTCTATTCTCCCAAATGGAAACAGCAGTAACACGGTTGCTTGATGCGATAGATCGCCAAGAGAAAATATTTATCCATGGTGACTTCGATGCCGATGGATTGACCGGCGCTGCCGTCCTTTACTACGGTTTCCTTCCCTTATTTCCGGCCGGGACGATCAAGGTTGAAGTGGGAGATCGTACATCCGGACACGGTCTTTCTCACGCCTTTGTCCGCCGGGCAATAGAAGAAGAATTTAATCTTATCGTCACAGTAGATTGTGGTATTTCAGACTGTGAGAAGATATCGTATCTTCGTGAGACAGGAATAGATACGATAATCACTGATCATCATCTTCCACTCGATGAGCTTCCACCCGCAATTGCGATCATCGATCCGCACCTGCCGGAAGAGACTTATCCCAATTGCTCGCTTGCCGGAGTGGGCGTTGCGTACAAATTGGTATGTGGTTTATACGAACGTCTGGGCAGACCGACGCCTTACCAGCTATTGGATCTAGTCTGTATTGGAACTATCGCTGACCTTGTTCCGTTGGCCAAGGAGAACGAAGTAGAGAACAGGGCGATCGTCCGCGAAGGGCTCGCTCTTCTTAAACAAAAACAAGGTTCATCATGTGGAATACGCGCCCTGATGAAGAAAGTGACGCTTAAACCTGAACAACTACAAGCAGATGACATTGGATATCGGATCGCGCCGAAGATCAATGCCGCCAATCGGGCCGGAGATCCAAAGGTCGCCTTTCTCCTGCTGACGACAACCCAGCAGGATCGGGCTCGATATTTGGCCGAAGTTCTTATCGATTATAATCACGACCGTACAGTCAGTCAGCAAGATATCACACATCAGGCAAAAGAGCTCCTCGCCAAAGAGAATATAAACCCTCAGCAAGACGGTATTGTCATTGTGGGAGGTAAATACTGGAATGAAGGGATCATCGGACTGGTAGCATCACGCCTGTCAGAAGAGTATGGCGTTCCAGCGATAGTCTTCTCTTATGGTGACCGCATCAGTCGTGCCTCCTGCCGCAGTGTTAAAGGATTCAATATAACAGACTGTCTGCAAAGCTGCTCAGAGGTTCTTATCCACTATGGCGGGCATGAGATGGCAGCTGGTCTCTCTCTCGCCAACGAGCAATTGGCAAAGTTTGTGACCTGTGTGCATTCTTATATCCAAGATTACAAAGGACCGGCCGCTACGAAGATACTAGAGATTGACGCAGTAATAGATGCGCAGGCAGTCAATTTCCGCACTTATGACGATCTTGCTTCTCTCGCTCCATTTGGCAAGGGTAATCCCACCCCTATATGCCTGTTGCCGGGCGTTCTCTTTGACCAACTCCATCTCGTAGGCAATGGCGGGCATCATCTGAAAGGGAAGATAATTCAAGCGGATATCTCGTTGCCGTTCATTGCTTTTCACCTTGGTGGCTATATCGATCTGCTGGCAAAGACTACTGCGGCGGGAGTTGTGTGCTCGTTGGAGGTTGATAGTTGGCGCAACAACATTCAATTGCAGCTTATCGATGTAGTGGAATCAAGTGTAAAAATTAAAGATCAAACCGCAAAATGATAAATCAAAATTTAAAATTAGGCTCCTCACGCTCCAGGCAAGGTAAAAGGGCTGCCTGACGCCAGGTCGCCTAAACAGGTAATTAGATGGGCAAAAAACAGCAAATTCCTTTTTCTCGCCAAGACGCCAAGAGCGCCAAGGAATCAACCCAACAG
>CAYSQQ010000059.1:0-6771 GCA_964433275.1 uncultured Thermotogae bacterium | reverse complement strand
CACATAGTACCCGCTCAGCGGGTAAAAATAGCGGCAATTCCCATCCCGCCACCGATGCACATAGAAACAAGCCCCAATTTAACATCTCGCTTACCCATCTCATGCAGAAGGCTCACTGACAGCCTGGCGCCAGTGGCGCCGATTGGGTGGCCCAGTGCGATTGCTCCGCCATTGACGTTCAATTTTTTTGTATCGATCGGAACCTCCTTCAGAACAGCAAGGCTCTGAACAGCAAATGCTTCATTTAATTCCACTAAATCGATATCATTGATCTTTATGTCGGCCTGATGAAGGACAGAGCGAATCGCCTCTACCGGACCGATCCCCATAATCGCTGGATCGACTCCGGTCACACTATAAGCAGTAATTTCCGCCAGTGGTTTCAAACTAAGTTCCTTCGCTCGCTGGCTCGACATCACGAGTACAGCGGCAGCCCCATCGTTGATGCCGGAAGAATTACCCGCAGTGACCGTCCCTCCTTCTTTGAATGCAGGTCGCAAAGAGGCCAATCGCTCGAGTGTTACATCAGGACGAGGATGCTCATCTACGGCGAATACAATCGGATCTCTCTTGCGGTGGGGAATCTTAATTGGAACAATCTCATCTTGGACGCGTCCTTCCGCCCGCGCGCGCTTTGCTTTCATTTGACTGTGATAAGCAAAGTTGTCCTGTTCTACACGAGAGATATCGTACTTTACTGCTAAATTTTCTGCGGTAACTCCCATTGGATAACCATAAAACACATCCCATAATCCGTCGTAAAGCATCATATCGATCGTCTGAAAATCATTCATTCGTGCGCCCCAGCGCGCATGCGGCAAAATATAGGGCGTAGAAGACATTCCCTCCATCCCACCGGCAATAACGATCTCGGCCTGATTAAGTCGAATCAGACGGTCGGCCTCTATAATCGCTTGTAGGCCTGAACCGCACACTCGATTGATAGTATATGCCGGTACTTTATAAGCTATCCCCCCGTAGACCGCTGCTTGGCGGGCCGGATTCATTCCCGATCCACCGCTTAAGACATTGCCGAAGATCACTTCATCAATCAGTCCTGTTTCTATTCCGGTCTGTTTCAAAAGACCTGTGATTACTTCCGCTCCTAATCGAGGTGCGGGAATATCCTTGAGAGTCTTGCCGAAAGATCCGATTGCAGTGCGCAGTCCGGCAACGATTACTGGCTTGTTTGCTGGCATCGTGCTACCACCTCCTACTGATAATGACGAGAAACAGATTGTCAGATTTACGATTGAAGATTGCAGGTTCAGGGTTCAGAGCTCCAGGCTTACTATTCACCATTACCTCTTCACTATTCACTATTCCACCTCCCAACCTTGAACCTAAGTAGTTGATTTTCACACTTGACGCTTACATTGATTCCCAGTCCCGCCTATGAGGTAACGGCCCACATCAAACGGCAAAAAGCCCAAATAAATACAGGCGAATCAAATATTAATGCAGGGGGCGGAATTAATTGCACCCCCTGCATCATTTTTTCTATCCTCGATAGTTGGTAAGCCCTTTTAGTTCCTCTACACATTCGGGATTGACCAACGTTGAAGTGTCTCCGAGTGGTTCATTGCGAACGAGAGATTTGAGTAATCGCCGCATAATCTTACCTGACCTGGTCTTGGGCACGTTATCCACAAAGACGATCTCATCGGGTCTCGCTGTCGGTCCGATAACTGAATCTACAGTCTTTATCAGTTCTTTGCGAATTTCATCTGAGTGGTCCACTCCTACTTTGAGGAGAACAAACGCGACGGGAACTTCACCTTTAAGATCATGCGGCCGTGATACAACGGCCACTTCGCTCACTTTGCCGTTCTGCGCCAGAGCGCTCTCCACTTCTGCAGTGGCCAGTCGATGACCGGCGACATTCATCACATCATCAACTCGACCGGTGATGCGAATATTACCCAGCTCGTCTTTGTGTGCACCATCGCTGGTAAAATAATACTCAGGTCCGTATTCACTGAAATACTGATCCTTAAACCGCTCTGGATCTCTGTAAACACCACGCAGCAGTGAAGGAGGAAGCGGAGCTCCGATCGCTAAATATCCCCCTTCTCCCGGCGGCAGCGGTACCTTACCGCCTACTTCAAGGATTTGGGCATTAATCCCCGGGAAAGGACGCCCAGCAATAGTAGGCATGAATGGACCGATGCCGGGCAAACTGTTTATCATGTTGGCCCCTGTTTCCGTCTGCCACCAAGTATCGATGATCGGGCAGCATCCTCCGCCGATCTTTTCAAAGTACCACAACCAGGCGTCAAGATTGATCGGTTCTCCCACAGTGCCTAGAATACGCAATGAGGAGAGATCATGTTTAGCTGGCCATTGGTCTCCCCATTTAACGCACATGCGAATCGCTGTTGGAGCGGTGTACAAGGCGGTTATTTTGTGCTTGGCGATAATGGCCCACATTCTTCCGTAGTCAGGAGCATCTGGTGACCCCTCGTAAATAACGGAAGTGCTGCCGTTCATCAACGGGCCGTAGTTGACATAAGTATGGCCGGTAATCCACCCGACATCAGCAGTGCACCAAAAGACATCATCATCATGGAGATTGAAGTTCCATTTTGTTGTAATCGCAGCTTGGACAGCGTACCCACCTGTTGTATGCACAACTCCTTTTGGCTTCCCGGTCGTTCCAGAGGTGTAAAGAATAAACAGCAGATCTTCAGAATCCATCTCCTCAGGCAGGCAGTTATCAGCAGCATCCGCCATCAGCTCATGATACCATAGATCGCGGCCGGCGGTCATTTGCACGTCGTTTCCCAATCGGTTGACAACGATAACTTTTTCTACATCAGTCCCCTCAACACCGGCGCTGGCATTGCGTTTTAAATCGATCTTTTTTGTGCGACGAAAGTACCCATCAGCAGTGATTAAAATTTTAGCGCCTGCGTCGACCAACCGATCACGGAGCGACTCGGGACTGAACGCGGAAAAGACTACGCTGTGCGGCGCACCGATGCGGGCGCAGGCTTGCATCGCAATCACAGCTTCCGGGATCATCGGTAAGTATATTCCAACTCGATTACCTTTTTTTACTCCAAGACCCTTAAGGACATTGGCAAATTTACAAACCTCTCGGTGTAGTTCAGCATAAGTAAGTTTGACCACCTCAGCGTCTGTCGGTTCCGGTTCCCAGATAATAGCAGTCTTGTCACCTTTGCCGGCCTCTATATGCCGATCGAGCGAATTAAAAGAGATATTTAATTTTCCGCCGGCAAACCACTTGTAGTTGTGAGGTTCAAACTGGTAGGTCTTGTCCCACCGCTTAATCCAACTGATCTCCTCAGCTTGTTTAGCCCAAAAACCTTCTGGATCAGCCGCTGCTTGTTCGTATATAGCCTCATCTGCTACCCAGGCGCGTCTTTTCATTTCTTCAGTCGGCCAAAATACGTTCTTTGCAGAGCGGTCTTTTTCCACCCATTTAATCTGTTCTGTCACTTAGTCCTCCTAATAATAGTAGTGTGATTAATTTAATGTTATCTAATGCAAATTTGTTCCGCAACTTAAACGCCGGGACAAATACTTACAGAGCAAGAGATTGATCTATACAAGATAATGATCTATAATTGATGATCAACAGTTAATTCTGAGCGATAAATTTTTCGTGTGCTGGGCAGACAAAAAAGATTATCTTAGCAGGTTATGATGATAACGTTTAGATTCGTATTGCGTAAAATTCGTGATGTCTTTGTCAGTGGACTATTAGCGATCATCCCAATTGGCATTACTGTATATATGCTCTGGTGGCTGTATCGATTCATTGATCGTATGGTAGGAAGAGGCACTCCGTTGGGAATGATAGTGGAACGCATCTTGGGCGGCAGATGGATACCGGGTGTAAATATCATCTTGACCGTAATAATAATCATAATTATCGGTTGGGTTCTGCGTAGTTTGTTGGGCCGCCGAATACATCATTTTTTCGAGCAGACGTTCTTTTCCGTTCCTGTTGTGCGTAAGATGTATGGGATGCTGAAGCAGTTTACCAATGCTATTCTAAATCCGAAAGTCACTTCGTTCAAAAAAGTCGTGATCTTCGAATACCCGATTGAAGGAATTTATGTTCTCGGTCTTGTCGCCAATGAGAATTTGGGACTGTTACAGGAGCAGATGGGGGAAAATTGTCTGTTGATATACGCTCCGACTGCTCCCAATCCCACTTCCGGGATGATGCTTATCGTGCCCGAACATAAAGTGACATATATTGATATCCCGGTGGAAGATGCGTTGGGGATGGTTATCTCCAGCGGAGCGATCCTCCCTAAAGAACTTCAGAAAGAACAGACTACGGGGGAACAGTTACCGCTTAAATTATTTGCGCCCCCCTTAAGGAGGGACTCATCGAAATGAGCTTCAAAGATAGAGACTATTTTAAAGTAAAACTTGAGCCGCAGGATGATGAGAGCCTTTGGTTGAAATGCAAGGCATGCAATGAACTCATCTTTAAAAAACGGGTGCGCGAGCACAACAACATCTGTCCAAAGTGTAATGAATATTTCTTTCTGACAGCACGGGAGAGAATAGAATCACTGGTAGATGAGGAGAGTTTTACTGATATCTCCAAGCCAATTGTCGCTGATGATCCGCTTAATTTTACTGATTCTAAGCCATATCGCCAGCGAATAGAAGATGCACAGGCCAACACGGAGCTGGCAGATGCGATCATCATCGGCAGTGCAGTAATCGATGGTAAATCAGTGATCATCGCGGTAATGGAGTTCCGTTTTGTCGGAGGTTCAATGGGATCGGTGATGGGAGAGCAGATCTGCCATGGAATGGAGGAGGCAAGCCGGCTGAAACGGCCATTTATTCTTATCTCCTCTTCAGGAGGAGCGCGGATGCAAGAGGGAGTCTTCTCTCTTTTCCAAATGGCAAAGACTTCTGCTGTACGAGCAAAAATAGCTGAGAATAAAATTCCATTTATTTCGATCATGACCTACCCCACCACCGGCGGGGTAGCTGCCTCGATCGCCAGTCTCGGTGATGTGATCATCGCTGAAAAAGGAGCATTGATCGGCTTTGCCGGCCGGCGGGTCATTCGAAATACAACTGGCGAAGAGCTTCCTGATGACTTTCAGACCGATTCCTTTGCCCTGTCACATGGAAGTGTAGATCGGGTTGTAACGCGAGAGAATCTCCGCGGCGAGCTGTCCAGGATTCTCAGCTTCTTTGTGGAGAAACAATGAAGGACGAGAAAACATTGGCAGCATTACGAGAGCAGATCAAAGAACTGCGAAAATTAAACGAGAATGGAAAGATTGATCTCTCAACAGAGATCGTGCAGCTGGAGGAAAAACTCCAGGCACTCACTGCAGCGTCATACGCCAATCTTATCGATTGGGATCGAGTGAAACTCTCCCGCCATCCACAGAGGCCTTATGCTCTCGATTATATCCCGGAAATATGCAGTGATTTCTATGAATTGCATGGAGACCGAATGCACGGGGACGATCGCGCTATGATCGTTGGAT
This sequence comes from uncultured Thermotogae bacterium, assembly GCA_964433275.1. Taxonomy (GTDB): domain Bacteria; phylum Bipolaricaulota; class Bipolaricaulia; order UBA7950; family UBA7950; genus UBA7950. Next base: position 1,276 of record CAYSQQ010000059.1, on the reverse strand, counting down.
TGGCAAAATTGGAACAAAGAACAGTGATGATTGTAGCGCAACAGAAAGGACGCACTATAGAGGAGAAGGAAGAACGCTTCTTCGGTATGTCTCGTCCGCAAGGGTACCGTAAAGCGCTGCGAGTGATGGAACTCGCGGAACGTTTTTCCTTCCCTGTGATCACACTGATCGACACTCCCGGCGCCTATCCCGGCATTGAGTCAGAAGAGCTCAATATCAGCGGTGCTATTGCCAACAACCTACAGAAGATGTCCCTGCTCAATGTGCCGACCATCGCGGTTGTAATTGGTGAAGGAGGCAGCGGCGGGGCAATAGCAATCGGGGTTGCTGATCGAATTATGATGTTGGAAAATGCTACCTATTCAGTAATAAGCCCTGAAGGATGCGCAGCCATCCTATGGAGGGATAATGGAATGATCGCTGAAGCAGCCAAGGCACTTGGTCTGACGGCGTCACGCATCAAAGAGCTTGGCTTAATTGATGAGATCATTCCTGAATCACTTGGAGGAGCACATACCGACCTGCAACAGACTGCGGCCAATCTGAAAGAGGCGCTCATCCGCCATCTCAATGATCTATCCTCGCTATCGATCGATGAACTACTCAAGACAAGGTATAAGCGATATCGTTCTATCGGCCGCTATCGCACCCTATCAAAAGAGTGAATCAACCGGTGATCTCTCCCTCTTTAAACGATGCCGATGAAATTGAATAACCGACTTATCCTTGCCAGTAGCTCGCCGCGACGGATAGAACTGCTTCAACACATAACCAAAGACTTTATTGCGATAAAGAGCGGTGTGCAGGAAGAAGGAGCAGGTGATCCGCGTGATCTGGCAATTATCCTCGCCAAACGCAAAGCAGAAGCCGTAGCAGCGCAAGGCTATCGCGGGATCATCATCGGAGCTGATACTATGGTTCTCATTGATGGCGAGACCTTAGGAAAACCCACTACCCGCAATGAAGCGCGCCATATGTTGTCCCGACTGAGCAACAGAGAACACATTGTAATTACCGGCCTATATCTTCTCGCAACTGAGAACGGCAAAGAGCGGCAGAAAGTAGTAGAAACAGCAGTTATATTCAGAGAACTTTCTCTGGCGGAAATCGAATCCTATTTAGATGAAGAAGAGTATCGGGACAAAGCAGGCGCCTATTCCATCGGAGGGAAAGCAGCTCTTTTCATCGAGCGGATTGAAGGTGATTTTTACAACGTGCTCGGATTACCGCTCTATCAACTTCAGCTATTGCTCAACGATCTAAGCGGTTAACCTGG
>CAYSQQ010000058.1:0-7187 GCA_964433275.1 uncultured Thermotogae bacterium | reverse complement strand
ATAGATGAACTCTAGACCGTGTTCTAAGATTGCCCTCCCCGGCTTAATCTCCTCTACCTGGGCGAAACTACAGACAGAAAATACGATAACTAACGCCAAGCTTAGCAGCAGAACATACTTCATTTTTATCCTCCTTGGGGTGTCTTTTAATAAATTATTTGGGCGCACAACAACAGGGGCACAGCGTATGAGGTAACTATACGCTCATAGCCTCATTTTTCCACGTGATCAATCACTGCTAATCTCTCTCCGTTTGATTACCACGGGCAATGCATTTGCAATAACACGAAAATGTGGTGTTATCAACGGTGGTTGACTAACCGTAAACTAATCCAGCGGCGAGAACTCGACCCTTGTCGTATGGTAATTGACAGTAAACGGCAAAGAAGGATCTATCCACCGGTAAAGAATGATAATCCCCACTGCTATTTCACCTGCCTCTATTCGACCATCACGGGCCGGACGGATAAACCCCGGCGTAAGTTCAGTGAACCGGGCAATGGCCAAAAGCGGGTAATTACGTCTTCCTTGGCTTGCCCAGAAGTACCACGGTGAGAAATCCGCTCCTGTTCGTGTGAAGGCTAACACCATAATCGATGCCCGATCGATGTACCGCTCTAATTGCGCCAGCATCCCCGTGCTGAGATCTGCTTCGCGGACTTGTCCAGCAAGATGGATCAGAACGATTTGCAGTTGCTCCTCCTCAGCATGACCGATGATCAGAGTCTGCACTAACCTGGGATCGATTCCGATCAGCTGCGCGATTTCTTCGCCAGTGATACCGAATGCTTCTGCAAGTGCAAGATCTTCCATGTTGAGATCGATCGGCACATGTGGAGGCGCAACTACCGGGTAAGCTAACGGTTCAGCACAGACGAGGACAGGATCCTCCAGCTCGATCACTGTCTTTTCTCCGCGAAATTCAATCCAAAATGGCAGCGTAGGATCTATCCGTTCACCCATTATCAATAACCCGGCAGCTGACTCCTGCGCTCTAATCTTCCACGGTTTTGGAGGCGCGGCTGCCCAATCTTCGCTGCTCGGTCTGAATAGTTGCCGTCCTTGTTGCCCTAAGACGAGCTCATCAGGGGGGAAGAACATATCACTATCGGCGCTGACCAACACCACTATTGCATTCGCTTCTAAATAGGGAAGTATCTGCTGGCGCAACAATGGTGAAATGCGGCGGCTCGCCACGGTGCGTTCATTGACATATATAAACATTAAGGCGAGCGTGGTTCCCTCTATCTCCACGTTGATCAGACCGATAAGATCACGATCGAGTCCTAACTGTTGCGCAATCGTGTCAATATTGTCCGCACCAAAGACCAGCGTCCCTCCCAAGACAACCAATAAGCAGAATAAAGAGATAATACGGTTCATCAGCTTCCTCCCAATAAAAAGAATAGTATTATTGCGCGGGAGACACTGCTGTAATCCATTTATCAGTATCTCCCGAAGTGATTTGTCCGACTATTGTGCGCACCAATCAGTCACTTATGGAAGAACTCCTCCAGTCCACCACGTGGTAAACGCAGCGATCCAGAACACCCACCAGAAGAACAGAAATGCCCACAACGGCACAGTGATCATTAGCCCCATCATATAACTCACCTCCATTTATTTATCTAATTATACCCGAAAGATGGAGCAAAAACAAGTCCTGTTTCACACGGAATAGTTCGCTGATACTGATTGTCGATTTATCAATCCTATTGCGAGTTTTCTAAGTATTAGACCCCTAACTTAAAGGCGCGCTGCTCGACGCAGCGCATCTACGTGCTTCATTGGGACCTTGATCGTCCCTATACTCTCGTGCACAGAAGCGGGACCGTGATCATCTGATCCGCCGGTGAGGAGAAAGCCGTATTTCTTCGCCAACTGTAAGAGCTCCTCCGGAGTGGTGCAAAGCGTTTGGCTTGACCTCAAATAGGCGTAAAAAACTTCCAATCCGTCAAGCCCATCCGCTTTTAAAACAGGAAGTAGATTCTCCCAATCATTGATTCGCATCAAACAAGGATGAGCTAGTGAGGCTACTCCATCTTCAGCGTGTATTGCGGCGACCACGTCGGCAAAAGAAGGTCGCGCCAGTGACACATAACAAGGTTTTCCGCGGCCGATAAGACGATCGAACGCCTCTTCAGTCGAAGCGACGATCCCTTTCTCTTTGAGAATATAAGCCAAATGGGGTCTGCCGATTGTACCGGCAGCGCATGATCGTACTTCGTCAAATGAGATTCTCTTCCCCACCCGACGGCGACAGAGAAGGACCATTTCCTTCATACGTACAATTCTCGCTGCGGTCAAAGAATGAACAATACGACGCAGTCGATCGCTATGCGGATCAACGAAGTAGCCGAGGATCTCCCCGTGGCATCCGTGTATATCTGTTTTTATCTCTATGCCGGTAATTACCTCGATTTTGTCGATCGATGCTATTCGTGTATCGAGTTGTGGAGCAATCGTATCATGGTCGGTGATGGCAATAGTCGCAAGGTTATTTTCTCTTGCCCGCGCGACCATGCCAGTGACGGAAAGAGTTCCATCGGAGGCGCGAGTGTGTAGATGGAGGTCGGCATAACCCCTGCCTGTATTGCGTGATCGCTTTACGGTAGACAATGAACTCTCGTCTGTAATATTTCGATTATTTTCTCAGCGGCTGTGCCGTTTCCATATGGATTATCTGCTTGCGCCATCGCGGTGTATGCCAAGCGATTGTGCAGTAGGTGCTCGGTCTCAGCGATAATCCGCTCCGGATCAGTCCCGATCAGTTTTGCCGCTCCAGTGTTAATTCCTTCCATTCGCTCTGTCTTATTCCGCACAACGAGTACAGGAATGTCCAGCGCGGGACCTGCCTCCTGAATTCCGCCGGAGTCGGTTAAAATGAGGTAAGAATCAACCATCAGATGCACGAACGATGCATAATCCAGTGGATCGAGCAATGTGATGCGCTCTATCTCTGCCAGTCGTTCTCTCACCTCTCGTTGTACATTGGGATTTGGGTGAACAGAATAGATAACCCTGACATCTTTATTCCGTCGGACGATCTCGCGCAGACTCTGGCAAATAGAACTGATACCGCCGGAGAAGCTTTCGCGCCGATGGGCGGTGACTAAGATTACGCGTTCCGGGAAAGTAAATCGCTGCACAGGCTGAACATGACCGCGGATAAAGTGGAGAGCATCGATCTCTGTATTGCCTACAATGAATATCCGTTCGGGGGAGATTCCCTCTGCCAGGAGATTGCCAAGTGCATGCTCTGTCGGAGCAAAAAGAAGGTCAGCGATCTGATCGACAAGTCGGCGATTGATCTCTTCTGGAAAGGGAGAGTATTTGTCATCGGTACGCAGTCCGGCCTCTACATGCGCAACGGGAATCTGTTCGTAATAAGCAGCTAGCGCACCGACAAAGGCGGTCTGGGCATCGCCTTGGACAACGACTATATCTGGTCTCTCTTTACGCAGCAGGGGGGCGATCTTCTTCAGAATTGATCCGGTGATGTGAAACAGACTTTGGTTCGGGACCATGATGTTAAGGTCATAGTCAGGTTCAATCGCAAATACTGTCAATACCTGATCAAGCAATTGGCGATGCTGGGCGCTGACGCAGACGATCATTTCCATATCTTCTTTCTCTTTAATTGCTCGCAGGATCGGCGCCAATTTAATCGCCTCCGGCCGCGTACCGAAAATCAATAAAATTTTCATCGTTCCTCTTTCCGCGCCGCTTTTTCCATTTGGGTTGGCAAGGAGTTACTCTTTGTGCATCCGCCTCTCATAAGCGGGCTGTTCTCCTTCCACAGACGATCGAGAATTCCATTGATAAATGAAGGCGCGTTATCGGTCCCATAGTCTTTAGCCAACTCCACTGCTTCGTCAATTGTCACTTCAGCCGGAATCTCATTACAATACAGAATTTCAAATATCCCCAAACGGAGGATATTGCGATCGATCAGCGCCAGACGCTCCACCTTCCATCCCTCTGCTTTGGCAGAGATCATCGTGTCAATAGCTCGTTGATGTTCGCTGATTCCGCTCAAGGCAAGCATGATGTAGCTTTCTTGATCTCCTAAATCAACCTCATCTGATAACTCGCTGCAAGAGGTATCAAGGAACTCTCGTTGATAAAGGCACTGTAGAACTAATCTGCGTGCTGCTCGTCTACGCATTGTTATTCAAAGAGAAAGAGATCTGGTGGGAATTTACATATTCCTGACTATATACGGCCGCGACTTGACGTAACGACCGATCAGATAACCAAGGAAGGTGAGATGACAAGCAATATCTCCCTGAACCACATGAGGAGAAGCAAGGCTGCTGAAAGCGCCAATTGCTTGCGCGGCAGCTCCTGTCATTCATTTTCGCTCTTTTCCGCAGCAAGGAGTTTTGGATCAGTCTGAATGGTACGGATAAAGACCGAGACTTCCTCAACCTTGATTCCTATCTGTTCGGTCAATTGCTCGGTCAACAACGTTTGAATTTTATGTCCTATTTCTGTTACCTTCTCGTGGGAGGAGATTGAGGCGTCGATTGAAACAGCCATTCCATCTCCTTGGGGGGATAAGGAGATAGCGTTTAATCCCGCGATACCAATCTTACTGAACAGCATTTCCCTGATCAGCTCTTTTATCGCGCAAGAAGATATCTCAATTCGCCCTTCTTCTTCTTGGTAGGAAAAACGTATGCGCTGCAAATTTCCACGATAGACCAGGGAACTGAAATGAAGCGCAGTGCCAAGCAGAACTGTTCCGATTAGAATCTGGATGATGATTCCGCCGGTCGTGTCAAGATACGGCAGTGCAGCGCTAAGCGACAGCACATTGATCCCCAAGAGGATTAGAATTACCCCCACCCCGGCAAAGATGAACGCAAGACTGCTATATAGTAAAGTGACCCATAGCATCATCATTATGTCTCCTGTTCAACTGGTTCTGCCGCAGCCTCTTCAACTTGGACAAGACGTTGAATATCGACATCAACTCCGCTTACTGTCAAGCCTGTCATCTTTTCCACCTGGGTTTTGACGTAAGTCTGTACCTCTTTGGCCACTTTGTGGACAGGAAAACCTTGAATCACCATTGTCCGTACATTGATTTTGACGTTCTCTTCTTCTACTTGAACGTCGATGTGTCGTTTCATTCCCTCACCGCGGCGGAAAGGTTTATCGCCACGGCGAGAATGTACTATTCCTTCTATGTCGGTGACCGCAATCGCCGCAATTGATATCACTACATCTTTGGCAATACTGACTCGTCCTTTTTCGCTGATGATATCATTATCCTTTTGTATCATCACTATCTCCTTGTTCTTCTTCTGCTGTCAAATCATCAGAAGCAGGAACGACTTTCGTTACATAAACATCGATACCGTTCACTGGCGCTCCTGTCAGCCGTTCGATATCAGCCTTTACATTTTCTTGAACGCCCTGGGCAACTTGATGGACTGGATAACCATACTCGGTCATGATTGTGATACGGATCCTCACATCATTATCACCCGTTTCTATCCTGATAGTCGGACTGGGGTCCTCTCCGCCGAAGAGCCCCATAATACCGCCTGTTCCTCGCTTGTGCGTAAGAACGATTCCATCTACTTGTTCTGTTGCTGTTTTAGCGATCGCAGTGAGAACATCGTCAGATATAGTAATCCGGCCATCTACATCATTTATTTCGACCTTCTTTTCTCCCATCACTCCTCCCTTTATATTCGCTCTACATATCTTCCTGTTCGTGTATCAACTTTTATTTGATCTCCCTGTTGCACGAACAACGGGACATCGACAGTGGCGCCACTCGCCAACTTCACTGATTTGTCCACACTGGATACAGAGTTTCCTTTGACCGCCGGCTCGGCATATTCAACTTGCAGTTTGACAAAGTTGGGCAACTCTATTTTGACTAAAGATCCTTGATAGAAATAGCCGACAACTTCCATCTCTTCGACCATATAGTCTATTTTCTTTCCCAGCAGGTCGGCTCTGACGAAACACTGCTCATAATCCTCAGTATTCATAAATATATACTGGTCATCATCTTTATACAAGTATTGCAGCGGACGACCCTCAAGGAAAGCATGTTCCGTATTCTCAGCTCCCCGGAAAGTCTCTGCGCGCGTACGCCCTGTTAATACATGTCGCAACTTAGTCTTGGCGATCGCTCCTCCGCGTCCCCGTTTGGAGTGCGCGTATTCGATGATCTCGTACAGTTCGCCATTATATAAGATCGTTATCCCACTGCGTAGATCACTTACAGAGAGTCCCATCAATAATCACCATCCTTTTGGTTTATTATACACCATAAACGCTGTAAGGAAAATTGGAAAAGAAAGAACTATGTAGATAAGATAGTGAAAATTTATAATTTTCATCAAAAGGAGAACGATATGCGCTGCAGAATGATCGCTGGAAACTGGAAGATGCACAAAACTCCATCAGAGACAGAAACGTTTATCCTGAAATTTCTTGATCTGATTCCCAAAGAGCCAAGCTGCAAGGTAATAATTTTCCCCCCATTTACCAGCTTAGAACGGGCCGGTCGATTCCTTGACAAAACCATAGTCGAGCTGGGAGCACAGGATGTTCATTTTCACGATAAGGGAGCGTTCACCGGCGAGATAGCAAGTCCCATGATCAAAGCATGTGGTGGTAGTTACGTTCTTATCGGACATTCGGAACGCCGGGCTCATTTTCAGGAAAGTGACAACATTGTAAACCGCAAACTAGTTGCTGCAGTGGGGAGTGATCTTGCACCTATTTTGTGTATCGGAGAGACGATCACTGAGTATCGCGGGAGAACAACTAAAAAGCGACTTGAGGCTCAACTGTCCGGCGGGTTGAACAAAATCGATCTCTTGCAGCTTACCTCAATATCAATTGCTTATGAACCGGTATGGGCGATCGGGACTGGTGAGACCGCATCACCAGAGACAGCGCAACGGACAATCGAATATGTCCGACAATGGATCGCCGATAAATATAACACTGCCGCTGCTGATAAGATAACGATTCTTTATGGTGGCAGCGTCACTGCGGAGAATACCCGGGATCTTCTTGCTCAACCCGATATCGACGGACTTTTGGTCGGCGGAGCATCACGCGATCCGCGCTCATTTGCCGAGATCGTAATTACAGCAGAGTGAACGCTCATAATCCAGCAAAAAAGTGGAGGTTCTACGTTTGCGTTGCTTGAC
>CAYSQQ010000057.1:0-7212 GCA_964433275.1 uncultured Thermotogae bacterium | reverse complement strand
AACAGCTTGAACGCAATCAGCCCGATTCCCAGGTAGAACGCTGAATTGATCACCAATAACAGGAGATCGCCGGTGGGAAGCTGAGTGATGGATAGTCCTTCGGCCATCACCTGGCGGATCAGCCGGCTCCCCTCAGCAAGCGGCAGATAGCGCAGAACCGGGAACCGGTCGATCGGAGCAGCGATCAGTCCGACCAGGGCAAATTGGAAGATGCCGGTAAACGACTCGATCCGCTTGAAGACCAGCGCCAGTCCTCCCATGATAAACCCGATGCCGTAAACACCGGCCAGCGTGAGCAGCAGTAACGGCATGAGACTGACCACATCCAGGTGCAACCATCTGCCGGTGGTGACCATCATCATCAGCAGGATCGCGACGTTAAAGGTCAGCATGATCACAAAAGAGCTGACGGTGCGAAACAGACAGACCGAGGTGAATCCGACCGAGGACATATACAACTGTTCCAACGTTCCCTCCTGCGCCTCGCGTAGCATCCCTTGGCCGAATTCGCTATAGGCAAACAGAGCGAAGGTCCAGACCATGAATCCGACTATGATCGCATCCAGGGTGCCGCCGAATCCGGGAGCGCCACCAGCCAGGGCGCGCGCGCCGAGGAAGACGAGCAAGAAAAGGATGTAGATGCCGATGATACCGGAGATGAAGTTAAACAGATAGCGCCGCATCACGATAAATTCCATGTTTAGCATCGTCTTGAATAACACCAGGTATCTCAATTGTTGCCTCCTTTCACGATCTTGAGGAAGATATCCTCCAGATTAGGCTCGTGGCGATCGATCGTCTTTATGCGGCTGTCGGCCGCCTTTAATATCTCCATGATCTCGTATATCTGGTTGCTATCGATCAGCTCCACTTCGATCTCGGTGTAGTGGTCGGTCTGGCTGACCTTGAGCATCGTAAACCGCTCCTGTAATTCTCTCGCCTGCTGCTCTTCCAGTCGGCCTTCGATCTCGAAGCGGTAGGCACTGGCCTGGAACAGGCTCAAAAGGTCTGCCACCCGATCGTCGGTGACGATTTTCCCATTATTGATGATGATCACCCTCTCGCAGATATCCTGCACTACGCTCATGTCGTGGCTGGAGATGATGATCGTCCGCTCCCCCCGCCGGGCCATCTCCTTTAGGGCGAAGCGGAGTTCATGGGACATCTCCACATCGAGCCCCAGGGTCGGCTCATCGAGCAGCAGGAGCTCGGACCCCTTTACCAGGGCGCAGGCGACGGCCAGCTTCTGCTGCATCCCGCGGGAGAGCTTGCGGGCCTCCGTCCGTTCCTTCTCTTTCAGTTGGAACAGTTCGATCAACTGATCGATATAGTCCCGCACCCGGCGGGCAGGGATCCCTTGCAGCCCGGCGAAGAACTCCAGGTTCTCCCGCACTGAGAGACGCCAGTAAATATTCCTGTTCCCCTCCAGGACTGCGGCCACGTGTCTTAAGGCACTGCGGGGGCTTTTTATGGCATCGCTGCCGTTGATGTGGATCGCGCCTTCGGTGGGGCCGATCAACGTGCAGATGCACTTGATCGTCGTCGTCTTGCCGGCGCCGTTCGGGCCGAGAAGCCCCACAACCTCGTTCTTACGGACCGAAAAGCTGATATCATCAACAGCAAGAGTTTTCTTACCGCGTCGCCTGTTATAAATTTTGGTGAGATTTTCCACCGCTAACATAGTATTTGTCATGTTCATTCTCCTTTTGCAAGCGAACGCCTTTTTGCCATTCTTAGCGCATTGTAATATTATTTCGTTTCAACCACAAACGCAAAGAGGGTTTATTCAGGCTGTACATTATACATTATGTATGTCGTAAGACTTCCGGCAGCGGTTCAATTGCAATTGTCACATCAGTTTATAATTAAACTATCAAGCACACACTATGGATTACAATGCTCTGCGGCTTGATAAAGGAGAGAAACACAATTAAAATCAGTATTCGCAGAGGAAGAGGGGGGAAGATGCTATTGTTACTACGAACCATTGAGGTTATCAATGGCCGGTGAGTTTCTTTGGCCGACCAATATTGAGGAAGTGATCGCCCTTCTCCGCCAAGACGGACAACGAGCCTCAATAGTGGGAGGAGGAATCGAAATAGTGTTGGGCCGGTCGCCGGCAGCAGAGAGACTGATTGATCTCTCTTGTCTCGGTCTGTCGTATATTGTAGAGCGGAAAGAGGGATTAGCAATCGGCGCGATGACTACGATCTCACAAATCATCGAAAATCCGCTGGCAGCAAAATTCCTCGCTGGAGCGCTCGTAGAGGGGCTGTGTCAAGTCGGCTCTCCTCTTATCCGTAATCTGGCGACGATCGGAGGGGCAATCGCCTGTGCTCATCCGTGGTCTGATGTTACAACACTCTTACTCTCACTGGGTGGAACAATGGTAGTCTATGATGGTGAAGCAGAGCGGCTATTATCTCTTTCCGCTCTCTATGAGCGTGGGTTCCGTCGTCGGTTGGCGCAAATGGTCATCACTGAGATCATCGTGCCCTCTCCTTCTGCCAGAGCAGGGGCCGCATTTATCAAATTCAGCCGTACGAAATTCGATATCGCTCTTCTCAATTGTGCTTGTTTTATCCTCTGTCCGCACGATTGCATCGAGCAGGCACGGGTAATCATTGGCGCCCGCCCGCAGCACAGCATTCCTGTTTCAGCTGTAGAAGAATTTCTTGTCGGCAGAAAACTGACCGCTGCGGCGCTCAGGGAGGCAGCGATAATCGGCCGAGAGACGGTACATACAGCCGATGATCTTCGTACAGGCAAAGAGTATCGCAAGACACTCGTTGCGGTGGGAATCAGAAGGACACTCACTCAAATAATGCAACAGTGGAACAAAGAGCGATGACAGAGAGAGACAATATGAGGACGATGAGAATAGAGCTGATCGTAAATCGCATCCACAAGATCTTCTCCATCTCTCCGGAAGAGACCCTCCTCTCGCTGCTCCGGCGCACCGGATATAAAGGAGTCAAGCAGGGATGCGGTAGTGGCGATTGCGGCGCTTGCGCTGTGCTCGTCGATGGCCGGGCCGTCAATGCCTGCCTCATTATGGCCGCCAAAGCCGCTGATCGACAGGTGACAACTATCGAAGGATTAGCTGAAACGAATCGGCTCCATCCTCTGCAACAGGCGTTTCTCGACGAAGGAGCAGTGCAGTGTGGCTACTGCACTCCGGGGATGATCATCGCTGCTGTTAGTCTGTTGATTCGAAATTCCAATCCGACTGAGACAGAGATCAAAGCGGCAATCGCTGGGAATCTCTGTCGTTGTACAGGGTACGTTAAACCGGTCAACGCCATCATGCGGGCTGCTCAATATCTGCGTGAGAAGGAAGAAGATGAATGTAAAAACCGATAGAAAAAGTGGCTTTCAGGTCGTCGGTAAGAACGCGACTAAGGTCGATGGCCGCTCGCTTGTCATTGGAAAACCGAAATTCACGGCTGATATCGATCTTCCTGAGACACTGATTGCTAAAGTTCTCTATAGTCCGTATCCACATGCACGGATATTGGATATTGACACTTCCCGCGCTGAAGCGCTGCCAGGTGTAGCTTGTGTCCTCACGTACAAGAATACGGAACGCATTCCCTATACCACAGCCGGACAAGGTTATCCTGAACCATCACCGTATGATACTGTGATGTTCGACAACAAGGTGCGGTTTGTCGGAGATCGTGTCGCTGCCGTGGCAGCTGAGACAGAGGAGATCGCTCGCAAAGCGCTGCGCTTGATCAACGTGCAGTATCAAGAACTGGAGCCGGTCTTGTCGATTGACGCTGCATCAGCGGCTGGCGCTCCCATCATCCATGATGAAGAAGATTCCACAGGAATATACGATGCTGAGCAGAATATCGCTGCCAACGTCGATATCGATGTCGGTGATACAACACACGGCTTTGCCCAATCCGATGTTGTGGTAGAGAGGGTCTGCGAGCTGCAGCCCGCTCAACATACACCAATCGAACCGCATGTCTGTTTGTCATATTTCGATGGTGACGACCGGCTCGTGATTCGGACCAGCACTCAGGTTCCATTCCATGTGCGCCGGATCGTCGCGCGGTTAATCAACGTGCCGATCAGAGATATCAGGGTGATTAAACCACGGATCGGCGGTGGATTCGGTGTCAAACAGGAAATATTGTTGGAGGATATCTGTGCGGCGCTCACTTTACGCACTGGTCGACCAGTACTGCTGGAATACAACCGCAGAGAGGAGTTTATTTCATCTCGTATTCGTCATCCAATGCGGGTGCGTGTTAAATTAGGGGCGAAAAAAGATGGCCGACTCACTGCGATCGAGATGGAAGTAACATCGAACACTGGCGCCTATGGTTCGCATTCCCTCACTGTCCTCTCCAATGTGGGGAGCAAGACGCTGCCACTGTATAACAAGGTGGAAAATATTCATTTCTACGGCAATGCTCTTTACACCACTATGCCTGTTGCCGGCGCTTATCGCGGATACGGAGCGACTCAAGGGTTCTTTGCTCTGGAAACGGCGATCGATGAACTGGCCGAGCAGTTGGGAATCGACCCGCTTACAATCCGCTCACGCAACCATATTTGTGTCAATGAGACGTCTCCTATCTTTGAAAAACTGGGAGAAGGACGGGAAGGGGTAGCGCAACAGATGAAGAGCTGTGAACTTCCGCGTTGCATCACGATCGGCGCCCAGCGGATCGGGTGGAAGGAAAAACGAGTGACAAAGGTGCGGTGTGGTTCTAAAATCCATGGAGTTGGAATGGCGATAAGCATGCAAGGTTCAGGAATTCCAGAGATCGATATGGCCGCTGCAACGATCAAGATGAACGAGGACGGTTCATTTCATCTATTGGTGGGAGCGACGGATTTGGGAACGGGATCGGATACTGTCCTTGCGCAGATCGCAGCGGAAGTTCTCGGGGTAGCGCTGGGCAAGATAATTGTCTATTCTTCAGATACCGATTTTACCCCGTTCGATACCGGCGCATACGCCTCCAGTACCACCTATGTATCGGGAAGAGCAACTGAACAAGCAGCGCGTGATGTCAGAACCCAGATCCTGAAGGTCGCCGGTGCGATGCTGCAAGAAGATCCAGCCGACTTGACTATTGAAGGAGAGCAGATTATCAGTCGCACCGAACAGAACGTCTCTTTGGTAGAGATCGGGCATCGTGTTACTTATCAAGTCGATCAGCGCCAGATCATCGCTTCTGCATCGTATGTGCCGGTTGAATCACCAGCGCCGTTCATGGCTAACTTTGCGGAAGTAGCAGTGGATACTGAAACCGGTGAAGTGGAGATCATAAAGTACGTTGCTGTTGTTGACTGCGGATCAGTGATCAATCCGCATATGGCCGAAGGGCAAGTGGAAGGGGCAATTGTAAACGGCATCGGCTACGCGCTGTATGAGGAAATGATCTTCAACTCCCGCGGGTGGATGCGTAATCCATCTCTATTCGACTACAAAATTCCCGGGGCGACTGATATTCCACCGCTGGAGGTGATCCTCGTCGATTCTTACGAACCGACCGGGCCGATGGGAGCAAAATCAATCGGTGAGATCGGAATCAACGGACCGCTTCCCACCATCGCTAATGCTATTTACAATGCCGTAGGCGTACGATTACAGACGACCCCGTTCACTCCGCCGAAGATTCTTGCCGCAATTGCCAGATTGCCTGGCTGATCACAGCGCCACCGGTTATCAGATACGCGTATCCGGACAGATGTTCGCGCCAAGAGCGATAAAGGTGGATCCTGGTCGTGTTCTGTTCAAAGTGACAGCGCGGACGATAGAGGCCAATGGACAGATATTGTTGCTCCCCATCCTGGCGGTAAAAACCTACTGGATATCACTTGAAGTTGATCCGGCAACCGCAATCAAACTGATGGCGCCCACAGCAGGAGCGAGCAGTTTCATAGCGAGTTGAAGCGAGACATGGATCTGGAGCGCTTACCGCAGGTTTATGTTGCACAAAGGCAACAGGAGGCGGAGGTAGCTCTTCCTGATAGAGGAGGTGTTGCTAAAGAGAGAAAAAATGCGGTTTTGGTTAGGATTTGGTCGCATTTTCAGTATTTTGGAGTCTGCGCTGCCGAATTTGCCTGGCAAATCGCTCCTACGCAAGGGATGAAATAATGAATATGGCCGATGTGCGGCAGCGGGAGACACCTGCTACGGATTCAGGTCATATTCAAGGAAGCACGGGTGATTTTGGAGGTAGGGGATCTACTGCGCGATGCAGTGACTGCTTATATCAGGGCAGCCGAAATAGTCCATCCCAATGTAGAAGGAAGAATTCGTCCCGCCTCGTGCCAGTAGAAAAACCTTGACATTACCGGCGGGAAAAATAGCTTCTTGCCCGCTGATACAGTAGAATACAGGCGTGAGAGCAACAAACTGGAGGTGGTAGAGAGACTTGAGAAACAAGAGAAGAGATCACTATCGCGACGGTAGTGGAGGGCAAGTTAAAGCTACCCAATCGATTTTTCTGACTGAATTAGATGGAGGTACAAAACATGAATAAGAGAAATCTAGTCGTTATGCTGTTGATAGCCAGTTTGCTGTTGGTGGCAATGGTCGGATTCACTGTCCAAGCGGCCGGCTCTCTAATAGAGGCCAGATGGTCGCGGACGATCGATGGTGATACGATCGTGGTTGAATTTGAGGGGCGGCCGGAGGAGGAGATCCGTTACGTCTCAGTGAACGCTCCAGGAAGCGATGCGTGTCTGGGTGAGGAAGCAAGGCTTGCCAACGATCAACTTGTCAGAGGAAAAACGCTCTGGCTGGAGTTGGATCCTATAAACGGGGAATACAGACGAGACTTGTATGGGAGTCTACTGGCACATGTCTTTCTCGAGCCTGTTCAGACTCCTTCGGCAAGCGTGGCGGTACTCCTCGTCGCCCAGGGCCTCGCCCGGCTTGATGTTAGGTATTGGGCAGGCCAGAACTTCAGGGTACGGTATGCCGATTGGATCATTGCAGCACAGGTAAAAGCGGTTAGAGACCGCGTGGGCTGGTGGAAAGAGTGCGATCCTTACCAAGATTCAGATCTTGTGATCGCCGCGATCAAACAGTGGGCCGATGAGACGGTCTACCTCGTGAACCGAGGCACAGAGGAGATCGACCTTGCCGCAGGATGGAAGTTAACGAGCGACCCGCAACAGACACTCGATTTCAGCCGTTTCACCGCCACGCTCATCCTGCCGCCGGGATGGGTGCTGCGC
>CAYSQQ010000056.1:0-7229 GCA_964433275.1 uncultured Thermotogae bacterium | reverse complement strand
CTTTATCCCGGACCCTCTATATCCAGGGACAGGACTACATCTTTCCGTGTCTGATAATCGAGATGAGCAACCAAAACCCCATGATCCCCGCCCCGAGAAAGCCGACGATCCCGATCAGCGGAATCCCGTGCCACAGTGGAGGGATCCCGGCAAGCACAACCAAGGCGGAGCTCATCACCAGGGCAGCCAGGACAATCGCAAAGGCGATACGATTGCTGATCTGATTGAGCGTTTCTTGTATCAATTCGAGCCCCTTATGCTCAAACTCAATCCTTATTTTTCCATCTTCGATCTGTGTCAGAATCCCCCGCACGTGGGAAGGAAGATCGCGCAGAAGAGCACTGAGATCAATCGCCGATAGATAGATAGCCTTCGCCAGTTTGAGCGGGTTCATCCGCTCCTTCAGGAGCTTCTTGGCGAATGGTGTGGTATGCTTGACCATGTCGAAGTCCGGATCCAACATTCGTCCGACCCCTTCGATGGTGATAATTACCTTTGTCAGGAGAAAGAAGTTGGGGGGTGCATTCAACCGGTAGCTGAGGATCAGGCCTATCAGTTGGCTCAGCATCACGCCCATATTGATGCTCTTCAGTGACCGGTAAGAATACTGCTGCAAGAGCGCTTGGATATCATATTCGAGCTTGTCGGCATCCTTGAGATGCGGGGTTCGCGATAGCTGCAGCAGCGTCTTGGTGATCCGCGCGGCGTCCTGGTTGATTACGCTGGTGAAGATACTACTCAAATACTCCCGATCTCTCATCGAGATTCCGCCCATCATCCCGTAGTCGAGAAAACAGACGACATTTTCCGGCAGGGCCATCAGGTTCCCGGGGTGAGGGTCAGCGTGAAAGAAGCCGTGTTCGAAGATCTGCTTGAGGACGAGATCCGCCCCCCGGCCGGCGAGCAGCTTCGGATCGAGCCCCGCCGCCAGGAGCCCTTCCCCACTGTCTATTTTTACCCCGTCGATCAACTCCATCGTCAGAACCTTGCTGGTGCTGTAATTCCGATAGACCGTGGGGACGTAGATGGTTCGGTCGGTCTGGAAGTTCCTGTCGAAGCGCTCGATCGCCACTGCCTCAGTGTCGAAGTCAATCTCCCGCTTGATCGACCGCTCGAACTCCGCCACGATGGCGACGGGATTAAAGAGATTTATCTCCTCGACGTACTTCTCCATCAGCGCCGCCAGATGAAACATGATCTCGATATCGGTCTCGATGACCTGCTCGATCCCGGGGCGCTGCACTTTCACGACGACCTCTTCCCCATTCTTCAGAACGGCACGGTGAACCTGGGCGATTGAGGCAGAGGCGATAGGGGCGACCGTATACTCTGAAAAGAGCTCGAGGACGGATTTACCGAGTTCTTGCTCGACGAGCTTTTTCGCCTCTTCTTGCGGAAATGGGGGGACGGCGCTCTGGAGCTTCTTCAGCTCGACGATAAGCTCTTGCGGCACTAAATCTGGCCGGTTGCTCATAATCTGGCCGAATTTGATGAATGTTGGACCAAGCGCCTCCAACACCATTCTAATCCGCTCCCAACGAGAAAGAGAGATGACCTCCCTCTTTCGTTCCCCCGGCAGGAGCTTCCGCCCGAAATCGATGTATTTCTCAACGTTGCTTGTCGTGATGAGATCGCCGAAGCCGTGCCTCATCAACACGGTGACAATCTCACGATAGCGGTTAATGTGACGATAGGTCCGGCTCATCAGTCCAATCTTGCGAACCATAATCAATCCATCCCGCAATTAAAGAGGACAGAGGATGGAGGGTGGAGGATTCGCGCCTTGCGCTTCTGTTGTCTAAACTGTCGCACAGTTTACTTATCAGCGCTTTTCCGACCTTCCAGCTTCTTAATGCGTGCTTTTAGATCTTGTAACTCTTCGCGTGAAGGGATATCTATCGAATCCAGTGTCTCTCTCACCCTCTTTCCCACCTGATCTTGGAACTCCTTCCGTGCTTCCTCTGATTTTTCCAGCAGCTCTTTGACCAGTTTTTTCCCCTCTTCCTCGCTAAGTTTGCTTTCCGCGGCGATCTTTTCGACCAACTCCTCGGCCTTATCCTTCGCCAAGGACGCCACCCCGATCCCGATCAAGATCCCTTTTTTCATCAGATCTAACATTGTACTCCCTCCTTTATTTATTCGTAACTACTCACGTTGTCAGGTTCACCTGTCTACCAGCCAGGCCGGCAGGCGGTTCAATCTTCATCAATCCAGCCACAAACCCCGGAACTTTGAACCTGAGCAGTTGCGATACGGTAAACTATTATATCACTAAATCCTGGAATTTGTCAGTTGCTTGGAAACGCAGCAGTTACAAATATTCCTGATTACCGGTGACGACATAGAGGGTCCGCGTGCAGATATTCACTGCCCCGTCAGCAATGCGCTCGATGTCACGGATGGCAAGAAATTGGAACGCGACGTTACAGGCGATCTTTTCCGCCTCATCATCGGCCATCGCCTCTTTACCTAAGCGAATCAATCCCTTGATCAGCCTCTCCAGCATTCTGCGACAGTTCTCATCTACCACATCGTCATGCTCATAGGTCTTTTGCGCCAGGTTACTGTTGCGGGTGACAAATGATCGCACTGCGTCAGTTAACATCTCTTTTGCCATTTCACCCACTTCGACGAGCTCATTGGTAAGAAAGAGTTGCGGGCTTTGCAACGCCTGTGCGTATTCCAGCAGGTTAAGGAGAAGGTCTCCGACGCGTTCCAAATCAGAGGCGATTTTGAATGCAGCGATAATCATCCGTAAATCAACGGCCACCGGCTGCTGAAGAGCGAGGAGTTCGACACTCTCCTTTTCGAGCGCTAAGCATCGTTCATCAATTATGTCATCTTCCAAGTCGAATCTTTCTCGCTGTGCAGCTGTGGCGGAAATACCGTTCGGATCGGCAAGAGAAACCAAAGCTAAATCGAGCCGATCAATCACTAACCCGGCCATTTTCTCTATATCTTGTACCAGCCGGTCCAATTTTTCGTGGTATGCTTCTCTGATCATCAATTTCACCCAAACTTTCCTGTGATATAATCCTCGACTATCTTATTCTCCGGATTCTCAAAGATTTTTGTCGTTTCATCATATTCTACCATCTTTCCTCCCGTCAAGAAGACGGCTGTCTTATCGCTGACACGCGCTGCTTGCTGCATATTATGGGTAACAATAATCACTGTATAGTCCTGTTTGAGGTTGTAAATCAGATCTTCGATCTTTGCCGTGGCGATCGGATCGAGAGCGCTGCATGGTTCATCCATTAAGATGATCTTCGGTTCTACCGCCAGGCAGCGGGCAATGCACAGACGCTGCTGTTCACCACCGGATAGATCGAGACCGCTTTTGTTTAATTTCTCTTTTACCTCATCCCATAGGCCGGCCTTACGCAGACTCTCTTCGACAATGTAATCTAACTCTTTCCGTTTGACTCCATGAAGACGCGGACCATAAGCGACGTTAGCATATATTGATTTCGGAAAAGGGTTTGGTCGCTGAAAGACCATCCCGATCTCTTTACGTAGACTCACCACATCGATATCTTTTCCCAATAGATTCTTCCCATTGTAGGTGATCTTTCCCGAGACCCGTGCGCCAGGGATAATCTCATACAAGCGGTTCAATGCCTTAAGAAACGAGCTTTTTCCGCACCCAGAGGGGCCGATAATCGCTGTGACTTCATTGCAGGGGATTTCGATATTAACATCGCGGAGAACTTGGCTGTTACCGTAATAGAAATTGAGCTCTTTGACAGTAAGGATCACTTTACCATCGCCTCCTCTTACGCATCTTTGTTCTGATGATGATAGCCGTAATATTGATTCCAAAGACAATCGCCAGTAAGACGATTACCGTGCCGAATTGCAGATGGCGTGTCACAGCGAAGTGGGCGCTTTCAGATGCCATAACATAGATATGAAACGGGAGGGCCATGATTGGACTGAAGATTGAATCGGGCAATCGCGGTGTGAAGAACGCAGCAGCAGTGAAGATGATCGGCGCTGTCTGTCCGGCAGCGATACCGAGCGCGAGAATACCGCCGGTAAGGATTGCTGGAACGGCCGTCGGCAAGACGACGGTATGGATCGACTGCCATTTGGTGGCGCCCAATGCCAACGCTCCTTCACGGAATCCCTGCGGAACAGCAAGGAACGCTTCTTCTGACGCACGAATGACAAGTGGCAACACAAAGAACGCCAATGTCAGAGAACCAGAGAGAAGCGAGACTCCCAGCCCCAAATATCTGACGAACAGCGCGAGGCCGAAGAGACCGAAAACGATCGACGGCACACCGGCCAAGTTATTGATCCCAATTCTGATCAAGCGCATCAATCTTCCTTGATAAGAATATTCCACTAAATAGATCGCAGCAAAGACTCCCAACGGTAGAGCGATCAGCGTGGTTCCCACCGCCAAGTAGAACGTCCCAATAATCGCTGGAAAAATTCCTCCTTCAGTCATCCCGCGCCGTGGAAAGCTGGTTAAAAACTCCCACGTAATCGCATCTGCTCCCTGCGAAACAACGAACGCAAGAATACCGATCATTGCTGCCAAAATGAGAAACGTAGCAAAGGATAGTAAAGTAAATGCGGTCGCCTGCGCAAACCGTCTTCGTTGTACTCGGTTCATCTTTTTTGTCCCTCCTTATAACGATGCAGGATAAAATCAGCAATCAGATTGAGCAAGAAAGTGATCGTAAACAAGACCAAACCGATCGCAAAGAGCGCTGAGTAATGGATTCCTCCCTTGGCGGCTTCTCCCATCTCCAGCGCTAACGAAGCGGTCATCGTGCGCACAGGTATCAAAAAACTATCTGGGATGACCGGCGCATTGCCTGTCACCATCAACACAGTCATCGTCTCGCCGATCACACGGCTCATCCCACCGAGAATGATCGCTGCCGAGATGCCGGAGAGAGAAGCAGGAAGTGTTGTACGGGTTATCGTTTGCCATTTTGTCGCGCCCAATGCATACGACGCCTCGCGATAGTCGCGTGGAACAGCATGAATTGCATCTTCTGAGATGCTGGCAATGATCGGAACAGCCATAATCCCCAATAGCAGTGAACCGGTAAGAGCAGTGAACCCGGTCGGTAAATTGAAGGTCTCCTGCAGCCAGGGAACAATGAATACCAGACCGATAAACCCATAGACGACCGACGGAATGCCGGCGAGCAATTCAACCATTGATTTGATTGGATCCTTGATTTTTGGTGGCGCTATCTCAGCGATGTAGATAGCAGCAGAGAGGCCGAATGGCACAGCAATGATCAGTGCGCCGGCAGTGACAAAAAGTGAACCGAGCAGCATCGGTAGAATTCCCAAGATCGGTGGGACACGAGCCGGGGCCCAGCGCCTACCGAAGAGAAAATCCCTTATCTCTACCACCCGGAAGACACCTACCCCTTCATGGAAGAGAAAGATGGCAATAAACAAGAGAACGATAATCGAGGTGGCAGCGCAAGCAAAGAAAAAATATTTAATCGTTCTTTCATGCAGCCTGCTGCGAAATGAGCGGATCTGTTTGTTCGGCATAATATCTATAGTTTACCCTCTTTTATTTATCAACTGAAATATGAGCGAATAATTTTTTTACCGACAACTAAATCCAGGGACGGCAATTGAGCCGTCCCTGGATAAGTAGTCATCAGCCGCGTGGTATAGGACCAAATCCCTCTTCAAGGACAAGTTCCTGTCCAGCAGGACTCTGCACGAAGCGGATAAAGGCCAGAAGATCTCCTTCTGGCCAGCCGTTGGTGAACAGGAAGAGCGGACGGCTGAGGATATAAGTACCGTCAGCTATCCTCTCCAGTGTCGGGTAAACGAATGGATCTCCTTCGTGCGCTACAGCCAGCGCACTGACTCCTGCGCCGATAAATCCGATCCCGACGTACCCAATACCGCCGCGCGTCATTGCTACTGCTCCAGCTATCGCAGCATTGGAGACTTTAAAGAGGACGCCGGGTTTCATCAATGCACCATCGAGGACCTCATCACAAAAGAAACCGAACGTTCCCGAAGCAGTATCGCGGGAGAAAGCGACGATCCTCATATTCGGGCCGCCGAGCTCGTTCCAGTTAGTGATCTCGCCGGTGTAGATAGCCTTGATCTGCTCGATTGTCAGCTCGGTGATCGGATTATCCGGATGAACGACGAGCGATAAGCCGTCGATCGCTATTTCATGAGCGACCGGCAGCACTCCCCGTGCGATTGCTGTTTCAAACTCGCGTGTCCGCATAAAGCGGGAAGCCATTGCGATATCAGTCGCCCCCTCGGCCAATGCCGATATCCCGACACCAGAACCGCCGCCGAAGACGATGACTGCGACGTAGGGATGAATTTCCATGAACGCTTCTGCCCAGCGTGCCCCGACCGGAAGAACGGTCGTCGATCCTGTCAGAATGATCTCTCTCCCTGCTGCAAGGCCAGTCCCTGCCATGCTCAGGAGCATAGTTGTGATTAGTGCCAACGCAAATACCCTTTTCATCTTTCCTCCTTAAATTGACTCATAGTTATCTGACATAAGTATTCAGTACTTAGCAACCGCAGTAGATATTCTCTGTTTACCACCTCCATATATTGATCATCGTCTTTGTGGAGAGACAAGACGAGCATAAGTATATATTCTGCAAATAAGTTTGTCAAGAGAGAGAAATATATAATCGAAAACAGAAAATACACATTGCCTCACTTGGATGTCACTATTGGCCTTCCACTGATTGTGCAGGTAGTTTTCATTCGAAGCTATCCTTGCTTTGTAAGCGTAAAATATTGATCATCGATTTTCGTGCCGGTTTTTGGGCCGATTTTGACCAGCGGGTAGCGTGTCTATCCAACCATCTTGATCGCGTAAGTGCGCATGCCGACTTGCTTTGTCTGCATTACCATTGTGGCTGCCATTGCACCGGAGATTAGCATTTGTGCCAGTTTTCTCAAAACGCGCCTTTGTTCAAGTAACGCGCAACTGGGTTTATAAACTATCTGCTCTTTACTTCTGCAACCACCTCCATTAGCGGTTCTTTATCTTTATATTTTCTGAGATAAGTATACACTTTTTTTGTAAGTATGTCAAGAGGAATAAAAATATATTGAAAATACTGATTGCGCCTCTCGTTTGTAATGACATGGGCATGAAATTCAAAGTTCGGAAACGGTTCACGGTTCATAGGGACACGGTTCACGGTTCGGAGAGGGTTCAAAGAAGGAAAAAGATTATCTCTCGCAAAGGCGCAAAG
>CAYSQQ010000055.1:0-7236 GCA_964433275.1 uncultured Thermotogae bacterium | reverse complement strand
CTTTCTGTTCTCTGCAGCTCGGCGAGAGACTCATCCCTTGAGTCCTTTTCTGAGTTACCTTGCTTTAACCGTGAGGAACTCATTTTATTTTCCTATCGCATTCTGTATCCCTTCCGCGGTTAGGGGAATTTTACGCTCCTGGCCGCTGTCCATGTCTTTGATTCTGCCTGTGCCAGCGGCAATCTCATCAGGTCCGATGACGATAAGGTGTTGTGCTTTGATCTGATTGGCATAGCCCATCTGCTTGCGCAGGCTGCGACTGCGATAGTCGATGTCAAGCGAGATATCTTTGCGCCGTAGTCGCTGTGCAAGTGAGATGACTAAAGGCCGACTTTCATCTCCCAACGCAGCGATGAATAGATCAGGTCGTGCCATTACATCTACCCTTTCCTTTCTCTCCTGGAGGACGAGAATCAATCTCTCCATGCCGCCGGCAAAACCGACTGCCGGAGTCGATGGTCCACCAACAAGTTCCACCAGATCATCGTACCGTCCCCCACCAAGGAGAGAATCTTGCGCCCCGAGATGAGATGAGATCAGCTCAAAGACCGTCCGTGTATAGTAGTCAAGCCCGCGCACTAAATGCGGATCGATTACATAGGCAAGGTTCAATTGCGCGAGATAGTCGCGCACTCTATCAAAGTGGCGGGAGCAATCAAAACAGAGGTGGTCCACGCTTGCTGGTGCAGATTGAATATGCACCTGACATTGTTCCTCCTTGCAGTCGAGCATCCGCAGCGGGTTTGTTCGGTAACGCTGCTGACATTTTTCACACATCGATTCGAGCCGCGTAGCAAAATAGTCCTTCAGCTCCTGGCGGTATTGTTTATGATCAGCCTGACAACCGATACTATTCAACCGCAACGAGAGGCCGGAGAGGCCAAGTTCTTCCATCAGTGCCCAGGCAATATCGATCACTTCTACATCGAGAGCAGGATCGATCGATCCGATCGCCTCTACGCCGTACTGATGAAACTGGCGACTCCTCCCTTTCTGCGGTTTTTCGTAACGGAACATCGGTCCGAGGTAATACAGCTTTTGCAACGGTTCTGTTGCGTAGATACCGTGTTCCAAATAAGCACGAATCACAGAGGCTGTCGCTTCCGGCCGCAATGTCAAGCTGCGTCCTCGCTTGTCAGGGAAGGTGTACATCTCTTTACCGACAAGGTCGCTATCCTCACCGATTCCTCGCTTGAATAACTCTGTATATTCCAGCAAGGGGGGGCGGATTTCGTGGTAGCGATAACGGATCATCAGCTCTTTGATCTTCTCTTCCACGACTTTCCAACGGCCGATCACCGCTGGAAGGATGTCGTGCATCCCGCGTACCGATCTGTATCTCATTTCATATCTTGTTTCATATCCTGCAGAAGTGTTGCCATCTCAATCAATGCTTCTGCTGCTTCTGCTCCTTTGTTTCCTTGTTTACTGCCGGCACGTTCGATCGCCTGATCAACTGTATCGGTGGTAAGGACACCGAATGCAACTGGAACGTCGGCTTGCAAATTGATTTGCGCCAAACCTTTGGTAACTTCGGTGGCGATGTAATCAAAATGAGGTGTTGCACCACGAATCACCGCTGCCAAGGCGATCACCCCGTCGTAGCGACCGCTGGTCGCCATCTCTTGTGTCGCTTTGGGGACCTCAAATGCGCCCGGCACCCAGCAAATGTCAGTAGTCTCCTCCGGGACGTTACTGCGGCGGAGCCGATCGAGCGCTCCATCCAGCAGTCGCCCGGTGATCAGATCGTTAAACCGGCTGACAACGATCCCCACACGTAAGCCGCTGCCGTCGAATTTCCCTTCAAATAGTTTCCCCATTGTTTATCCTCCTGTTGTAATTGGTCTGCGGTCAGTAAAAGATGTTAGCCACGCCGTGCAACTCGCATTTTGTCACCCAATAAATCATATCTTTTGTAATTTATGGCCTAACTTCTCCCGTTTTGTCTGCAGATAATGGCGGTTGTATTCAGTCGGCTCAATTTCCAGCGGAATCTGTTCGGTGATCCTCAGACCGTATCCTGACAGACCAACAACCTTCTTTGGGTTATTCGTCAGCAGTCTGATCGATCTTAGACCGAGGTCACACAAAATCTGTGCTCCGATTCCATAGTCACGTAAGTCAGCCTTAAAACCGAGTCGTTCGTTCGCTTCGACGGTATCCAAACCGTGATCTTGCAGGTAGTAGGCCGAGACCTTCTCTTTGAGTCCGATTCCTCGTCCCTCTTGACGCATGTATAATAGGACGCCTCTTGTCTCTTCTTCAATCATCCGCAAAGCAGACGCGAGTTGTTCTCCACAATCGCAGCGCTGCGATCCGAGAGCATCGCCGGTCAAACACTCGGAATGGACGCGAACGAGAACGTTCTCTTTACCTGCTACATCTCCTTTGATGAGCGCCACATGCTCAAAGTCATCAATGACATTAGTATAAGTACGGATACAGAATTTCCCGTATTTTGTCGGTAGTTCAGCTGAAGAAGCCCGCTTGATCAACTTTTCATGGCGTTTGCGATATTCGATCAGATCGGCGATAGTAACGAGGGACAGATCGTGCTGAAGAGCGAAATTCGCCAACTCAGGCAGCCGGGCCATCGTTCCATCCTCATTTAATATTTCACAGATGATTGCGGCAGGATAGAGATCAGCCAACAGGGCGAGATCAATTCCCGCCTCGGTATGACCAGCACGTTTGAGAACCCCCCCCTCCTGGGCAATAAGGGGAAATATATGACCCGGACGGGCAAAATCATGCGGAGCGGCCTGTGGATCAAGCATCGCTTCGACCGTACGGGCGCGATCAAAGACTGATATGCCAGTCGTTGTCCCTGCTATCGCATCTATCGAAACAGTGAATTTAGTCTGATAAGATGCGGTATTGTTTCGCACCATCAATTCTAATCCAAGGACGCTTGCCCGCTCAGCGGTGATCGCTACACAGATCAGACCACGGCCGTATTTGGCCATAAAGTTGATCGCTTCCGGTGATACTTTCTCCGCCGCAAGGACGAGATCGCCCTCGTTCTCCCGCTGGGTATCGTCGATGAGAATTACCATTTTTCCTGTTTTGATTTGCCTGATTGCCTGCTCTATCTCAGTGAACATCGCTTCTCATCCTCTGAATGTATTTGCCAAGTATATCAAACTCAATATTTATCCGCTCTCCGACCTTGCTGGTCGCTAAATTAGTACGGGATAATGTTTCAGCCACAACGTCACAGGTAAACGTCTCTCCGCTCAGAGCAAAGGGGGTAAGGCTGATTCCATCTATTGCCACTGACCCCTTTTCCACCAAATAACGAGAAAATCTGCGGGGGTAAGAGAACTTGATCAAGCGATCTCTTCCTTGCTGTTCGATCATTACAACTTTCCCTATCGTGTCGACATGGCCCAATACAAGATGGCCATCGATCCCTCTCTGCAGTGTCAGCGGTAACTCCAGGTTGACTGCTTGACCGGGACGCAGATATCCGAGCGTCGTCCTCCTTACCGTCTCGATACTTAGATCGGTACGAAATAATCTCTCGCCAATTTCTGTCACTGTCAGACAGGCGCCATTCACAGCGATGCTGGCGCCTACGACAAGTTTATTCGGTAGCTGCTCTGATCTGAGGCCTAAGAGATCACTGCGACGCTCCTCAACTATACCCATATCAGTGATGATTCCAGTAAACATATTCGATAGAGAAGTGTACCCGATAGTAGTATCCTGAATCAACTGATTTGTTTGCAATCAGGAGTGGCTTATAGTAAATTTACCTTTGGAGGTATATTTTAAGTGAAATTAGTAAAGATTATTGTCGCCATCGTTATATTTACGATTGGGATAGCGCTTTTTACCCTAGGGAAGGCACAGGATTTAACTTATGAACTACGTGATCAGGAGATAGAGGTTCGCACCGCTCTTTCCAGTTACTTGTTCTCCAAGCAGGGAGGAACATTACAAAGTCTCTTTCTCCACTTTGCTCCTGCATGGGGTAGGGGCGCCGGACGAGTTGAACTCGTGTCAGGGACGAAGACCGACCCTGATACGTTGGTGCGTCGCCATGTGGCGGGCGCGATCTTCCCCTTTACATTCAAAGATAATGGTATCCTTGATAATACGGTTTATCAGATCATTGATCCTTGGTTCGTCGACGAAGATGAACTCCGTGTCGAACTGAGGGGGAAATTCGGTGATTTAGTCGTTATCCGCCGGTTTACGATCAGGAATGATCCCTATTACACGCTGGACGTTGAGCTGATATTTAGAAACAAGAGTGGATATCCGGTCGATATGCCGGATGAAATGATCATGGCAAGTCATATCCCGCCGGCAAAGATGCCTCCGCTCTATTTTATCTTCGATGAGACCGTGCACTCGGTTCTTCTTGCGCCGGGATCTTACCATACATTCGATGGTGTAGGATGGATGGACGGTACTACTGCTTTTTTCCTTGTAACGAGCGATAATGTTATGATCGCCCCATTTCAGCGCTTCACTCCACTGGGCGAGCGTCTATTCGGAATTGTATTTCAGGAAGAGACAATTCCCGCTCATAGCGACCGCTCGTTCCACTTCTCCTTATATGCTGGGCGGCGGCGGTTCATACTGATGGAGGCACAAGGTCTGGGCAGATTGGATAGTCCAGGCTTATGGACACGGTTGATCGTGCCAATAATCCAGTTCCTTACCTGGTTATATCGTCTCACCGGTAATTACGGTTGGGCGATCATTCTCTTTACCGCAGTCACACGGGTAATCCTATTTCCTGTTATGCAGAAGCAGTTTAAGTCAATGGCTAAAATGCAACAGATCGCGCCGAAGTTAAAGAAGATCCAGGAACGGTATAAAGACGACCGCCAATTATTACAGCAAAAGATGATGGAGTTCTACCGCCGCGAAGGAGTTAACCCGCTGGGCGGCTGTCTGCCAATGTTGCTTCCCATGCCGATTCTGATCCTATTGTTCAATGCTATCCTCTCTGCTGCTGAACAGATACATCTTTCTCCCGGCTTTCTGTGGATTCCCAGCCTCAGTCTGCGCGATCCTTTCTTTATCTTGCCGGTCTTCGCCACAGCAGCGATGATCTTGCAGCAACGGTTCACCCCGATGAGCGGTATTACCCCGCAGGGGAACCAACGCCTTATGGGCTATCTCTTTCCGGTTGCAATGGGAGTGATGATGATCAATGCTCCGGCCGGATTATGGCTCCATTGGCTTCTCGCCACCTTGATGCAGGTTGGGCAGCAATATATGATCACCCGGCAAGGGGACGTCGTTGGAGAATCAAAACGCGGGACACCAATAGCGCAACAAACCATTCAAACAACAGGCAACCCTCATCCAGCGACTGCAACCGGAAGAAGAGAAGCAGTGCAGAAGGATAATAGCGGTAATGGAAAGAGAGAGAACAAAGGCGAAGATCAGATCCTATCTTCAGATGCTCCTGGAGACCATCGGTGAAGAAGCCGTAATCGAGATCGAGGATACAGAAGGTACAAACGAGCTATATGTCAATCTGACTGGAAACCTGTTCCTTGATGGTGCAAAACCGGTTATCGCTGCACTGGAGCACTTATTGCAATGCTCAGTTAGAGGCAAGGACCACCGATCACCAAAAATAATTCTCGATGTGAATGGCGCTGTCAAGCGCCGGTGGGCTGATTTGGTGCGATTGGCGCTTGTAATGGCGGAAACAGCGCATCGAGACAAGAAGCGCGTTCCCCTGCATCCGATGTCGCAATATGAACGGAAACTGATCCATCGCAGTTTAGCTAATTTCCAGGGAGTACGGACTTACAGCGTAGGAGAGAAGGATAACCGTCGCGTGATCATTGAACCGTCTTTAAAAAGAGTCTCTCCGGCAGAAAAGGTAGAATAACATTGCTGGGGAAGAGTAACCGTGAGATATAAGCGCAGGGAGTAAAAAGCGGTGCGATTGTGTAAACTTGTCTTAGTTATTCTGCTGACTGTACCCGTGCTTATTTATTGGGGTAAGTTCCAGCAGATGGCCCCTGAGCCGATAGAAGTGAGATTCCTAACCGCGCACGCAGGTTCAGTCCCGCAAGTTGACAGCAGTACATCGCTACCCAAGGATGAACTGCGGGAAAAAGAGGCAATGCGCATCACCGCTTCAACTTCTGTTGTGAATCCTTTTACCGACCCATCGATAGATTATCCGCCGATAGCAGCAGTAAGGTGGGCAATAACAAGTGTAGGCAGCATCGGTTGGTGGTGGGGGTGCCTGCGTTTTGTCGCCAATGCCTATGATCAACAACAAGCTGGTTGGCGTACAGCTGCTCTTCTGGCAGATATCTTGCCGATCCACCGAACATCGCCTGCACAGGCGTCTATCGGCGCTCTAATATTCTGGGGCCGTCATCGCTCTAACAACTATGCGGGCCATATAGGGCTCCATATCGGAAGAGGATATGTGATCCATATCAGCGGTAAGCGGGTAGTAAAAGAGAATATAGCGCACCTTCAGCCCGGTAACTACGATTTTCAATTTGCTGCTGGCGCCCCTTATCTTGGTTGGAGCAAAGCTCCTGCAAATTGGCGAGTCGGGAATGGGGGGCGCAGCCCGGATATCTCCGGTCGTGTCACCACTGGCGATCGGGGAGTGGTAAATGCAACGATAACCATCCATGGACCACTAAAATTCGGTTCTCCTAAACCACAGATACTCGTTACGCAGACGGATGCGAGCGGGTATTTCACGTTCTGGGGCCTGCCAATCGTTCCTCCTGATAGCTCTGTTTATACTATTACGGCTGAGAAATCCGATCTCTTATTGATCCGTTATCAGGACCGACAATATGAATATGAACGGATCGTCGAGTTTATTACGCCTGCTGTGTATCCAATCGATACGATAATCTTCCCTGATCCGAGCCTGGAAAGAATTATCAGATGGACTATCGACAGACTAACCGGCCCGATCTTCCAATCTGATCTTATCGGAATCACTCGACTGGTCGGGATAAGGGCGGAGATTGCTGATCTGAGGGGAATAGAATATCTCATCAACTTAAATTGGCTCTTCCTGCTTGATAACCGGATAACCGATCTGGCTCCTCTGGTGGCTAATCATGGGTTGGGCACTGGTGATAGGGTCTTCTTGCAGGGTAATCCGCTCGACTTAAGACCTGGTTCGCAGAATATGCGCGATATCGAAAAATTACGTCGCCGAGGGGTCGAGGTGATAATTTCACCTGCCCGCGATCAGTAAAACCTACCGTAACTACTCAGGAG
>CAYSQQ010000054.1:0-7322 GCA_964433275.1 uncultured Thermotogae bacterium | reverse complement strand
TATTCCTTAGCGATCTTTGCGGCTTGAGTGAGTGCAACGAACGGGCGAGAAAAAAAGATTATCTCTCGCAAAGGCGCAAAAACGCCGAGTAGAGAGGAAGCGATGAATGCTCTTGTGGCCTCTGGTCTTGCGTCGTAACAGGCCTCCATCCCGTGCGAACTGAAATTAGAAGTCACTACCCACTCGCAACGACGAAGAACCAGAAAAAGAGAAAAGAAGAGAAGAGAAGAGAAAAGAAAAGAGAACATTGGAGCACTATGATAACGACTGAAACAAAACCAGACTTTCAAATTTCACACCGTCTTTCTCCTGCCGGTGATCAGCCGGAGGCGATCGCTGCGCTGACCAGGGGGATCTGTTCCGGATTTAAGTATCAGACCCTCCACGGCGCAACAGGAACCGGCAAGACGTTTACGATTGCTAATGTGATTGCAAATATGCAGCGGCCGACTTTACTCATCGTCCATAACAAAACATTGGCGGCTCAACTATGTAATGAGCTGCGCGAGTTTTTTCCTCAGAATGCGGTCCATTACTTCGTGTCATATTACGATTATTATCAACCCGAAGCCTATCTCCCCCAGACTGATACTTATATTGCCAAGGATACTTCAATCAATGATGAGATCGATCGGCTGCGCCACGCTGCCACGAGCGCCCTGCTTAGGCGACGCGATGTGATTATCGTTGCCAGTGTCTCCTGTATCTACGGTCTCGGCTCACCAGAGAACTACGGCGCGATGTCGCTGACTATCACGCAAGGAGAGGAACAGGATCGCGACGAGATGATGCACAAACTTGTCATTCTCCAATATGCGCGCAATGAAATCGGCTTTGCGCGCGGAACGTTCCGGGTATGTGGTGATACATTGGAAATCATCCCTGTTGAAGAGGAGAGGGTGATCCGAATAGAGTTCTTCGGTGATACGATTGAGCAGATCTTTATTCTCAACCCTGTCTCTGGTCAGCTTATCAGCAAAGAGAAACAAGTAATGATCTATCCTGCGTCTCACTTTATATCTCCACAAGAGAAGACGCAGCGGGCGATCACCACGATCAAAGAAGAACTGGCAGAGCAATTGGAGCAATTAAGCAGGGAGGGAAAACTGCTGGAAATGCAGCGCCTGGAACAGCGGACACGATATGATCTGGAGATGATGCAAGAGATGGGCTATTGTCCGGGGATAGAAAATTATTCCCGCCATCTGGACGGCCGTGTTACTGGCGAACCGCCCGCTGTGCTCCTTGATTATTTCCCGGATGATTTTCTCCTTGTGATCGATGAGTCGCACCAGACAATACCACAGATCCGCGCAATGCACCACGGAGATCGCGCCCGTAAAGAGACTCTGGTTGACTTTGGTTTTCGCCTCCCTTCCGCGCTCGACAACCGGCCGCTCACTTTTCCCGAATTCGAAGCACGAATAAACCAGGTGATCTTTACTTCAGCTACACCTGGTCCGTATGAATACCGCTATAGCAGTCAAATTACAGAGCAGATTATCCGGCCGACCGGCCTTGTCGATCCGACAATCGAAGTGCACCCTATCGAAGGTCAAATCGATCATCTGATCGATGAAATAGAACTCGTGACAACGCGCGGGGAGCGCGTACTGGTGACAACACTCACTAAGCGAATGGCCGAAGATCTGACCGAATATCTTGTTGATATGGGCAAACAGGCGCGTTATCTGCACTCAGAGATCGATACCCTGGATCGGATCGAGATTTTACGCGATCTGCGCGCCGGGAAGTTTACTATCCTGGTGGGAATCAATCTGCTGCGGGAAGGACTCGATCTACCGGAAGTATCGTTGGTCGCAATCCTTGACGCTGACAAAGAGGGATTCCTCCGTTCCACCACCTCGCTGATCCAGACAATCGGCCGCGCATCGCGCAACGTCAATGGTAAAGTGATCCTGTACGCCGATCAGAGCACCAATTCTATCCGTAGTGCAATCGATGAGACGAATCGCCGGCGCGCCATTCAGCTCACCTACAATGAGAAACATGGAATTATTCCTCAGACAATCAGGCGTGAGATTACTGATATCCTGCATAAAGACTCGTCGCAGACGGTCCGCTCTCCGCAAGTAGATTATCATCCGGAAACCTCAAGAATAGAAGATGATGGCAAGAGATTGAGTGGCGATGCATTGCGGAAAAGGATTGCTGCATTGCAGAAAGAGATGCGACAAGCAGCACAGCAGCTAGAATTTGAGCTTGCTACTACATTACGCGACGAAATCAAGGAGCTAAAAGAAAGGTTATGAACGTCATTCGTATCAAAGGGGCACGTGAGCACAACCTGAAGAATATCGATCTTGAGATTCCGCGTAATGAATTAGTAGTAATCACCGGTATCTCAGGTTCAGGGAAATCATCGCTTGCCTTTGACACACTTTATGCCGAAGGGCAACGACGATATGTGGAATCTCTCTCTACATATGCGCGCCAGTTCCTCGGGCAATTACGTAAACCAGATGTCGATTCCATCGAGGGACTATCACCGGCAATCTCTATCGATCAGAAGAGTCGCTCGCATAACCCGCGTTCCACAGTGGGCACAGTGACCGAAATCTACGACTATTTGCGCTTGCTGTATGCGCGGATCGGCCGTCCGCACTGCTACAAATGCAGGCAACCAATAACACAACAGACCGCAGAACAGATTATCGAAGCGATTCTCAGTCTCCCTGGGGGGGCACGGATTCAGATTTTGGCGCCGGTAATCCGTAATCGCCGTGGCGAATATAAGACAGTACTCCATGAAATCCGTCGCGAAGGATTTATGCGTGTTCGTATCGACGGTATTGCGCGTACGCTGTATGAAGATATCGAGCTCGACAAGCGGAAGAAACATACGATTGAGATAATCGTTGATCGGTTGGTGGTAGATCCGCGCAAACGCCATCGTATTGCCGATTCAGTAGAGACGGCCCTCAAACGGGGAGAGGGGGTCGTTATCATCACTCTGGAGAAGGGGAGTGAACTTCTTTACAGCGAGCATTTTGCATGCATAGATTGTGAAGTAAGTTATGAGGAGCTCTCGCCGGGAATGTTCTCATTCAATGATCCGTATGGCGCTTGTACGCAATGTGGAGGGCTAGGCAGTCACAGAAAGATTGACGTTGATCTCGTCGTTGATCGCACACGATCGATCAATGACGGCGCGCTGCGCCCGTGGGCAAACTCTGACAGTCGCTGGTTTAAAGCTGAGATCAATGCGCTCTGTCAAGCTTTTGATATTGATCCTGATATACCGCTGGCAGATCTTGACCCACAGAAAGAGAAGATCATCCTGTATGGATCAGCAGGGAAGCCAATCTCTTTTCACTATAAGAGTGCTACTGGTCGCGGCCGCATGTATAAACGCCCCTTTCAGGGAGTTGTTCCGACTCTGGAGCGCTGGTATCAAGAGACACATTCTGAAGAATGGCGCGATAAATTGGATCAGTACGTAGCAGTCCTCCCATGCCCTGCCTGTCATGGCGCCAGGTTGCGGCCCGAGGCTCTCTCTGTCACCATCGGCAACACGAACATCGCCCAAGTCAGCGCGATGACAGTGCAAGAAGCAGGTGATTTCTTTTCGGAGCTCCGCCTTTCCGGTCGCGAAAAATTGATTGCGCAGCAGATATTAAAGGAGATTCTCGCGCGACTACGGTTTATGGTTGCAGTCGGCCTTGATTATCTTACCCTTGACCGGACAGCCGGAAGTTTAGCCGGTGGCGAGGCGCAACGGATTCGGCTTGCTACCCAGATCGGCTCTCAATTAACCGGAGTCCTTTACGTCCTTGACGAACCGTCAATCGGTCTGCATCAGTTAGACAACCGGCGATTGCTGCAAACGTTGAAAGATCTGCGTGATCTGGGCAATACGGTGATTGTCATTGAGCACGATGAGGAGACGATACGGGAGAGCGATTTTGTCATCGATATCGGTCCGGGCGCTGGCGATAACGGTGGCCGCGTAGTTGTTGCCGGCCCGCCAGAGACGATTATGAAAGATCCCTGTTCAATAACCGGTCGTTATCTGTCCGGTAATTTGCAAATCGAGATCCCTGCCGACCGTCGTTGCTCAAACGGCACAGCACTGACTATTATCGGCGCTGCGCAACACAATCTAAAAGAGATCGATGTTCAGATTCCACTGGGCGTTTTCGTATGCGTTACCGGCGTCTCTGGGTCAGGCAAGTCATCATTGATCGAAGACATCCTGTATCGCGGCGTTGCGCAGAAATTGCGACTGGCAGTGCAGCGACCAGGCACACACCAACGGATAGACGGAATTGAACACATCGATACTGTAATTGAAATCGATCAATCTCCAATCGGCCGCACACCGCGCTCCAACCCAGCGACGTACACCAAGGTCTTCGATCATATTCGCAATATTTTCGCCGCCACTCCTAATGCTAAAGTTCGTGGTTACACCGTGGGAAGATTCAGTTTCAACGTCAAGGGCGGACGATGTGAATCGTGTCACGGTCAAGGAAAGGTGAAGATTGAGATGCACTTTCTCCCTGATATTTATATCCCCTGCGAGGTATGTAAGGGAAGGCGCTATAACCAGGAATCCCTGCAAATTCGCTATAAGAACCGCACAATCGCTGACATCCTCGCAATGAGTGTCGATGAAGCGCTATCCTTCTTCGAAAACATCCCGGCGATCAAGCATAAACTGACGACACTATATGACGTCGGTTTGGGATATATAAAACTCGGCCAACCGGCGACTGAACTGTCAGGAGGCGAAGCACAGCGGATCAAACTATCGCGCGAACTTTCCAAGCGGGCCAGCGGCAAAACATTGTACATCCTTGACGAACCGACGACCGGGCTGCACGCCGCGGATGTCAAACGACTGCTCCACGTCCTCCATCGACTCGTTGATGGGGGGAATACAGTAGTGGTGATCGAACATAATCTCGATGTAATCAAGACCGCCGATTGGATTATCGACCTTGGTCTAGGAGGCGGTGAAGCAGGAGGCAGAGTGATCGCCGCCGGCACGCCGGAAGCAGTCGCCGAAAATGATCGTTCTCATACCGGCCGTTATTTGGCAGAGATCCTTGCTGCCGGCCGAAAGTCGTATCACCATCCGCAAACAGAGACCGTATGCATAGAAGAACGCTGACTATACACCGTTACATAGCAAGTTATTGCTGCGCGTTGATCGCTCGCTGCGCCAGCTCATCACAGCGCTCGTTCTCGGGGTGACCGCTATGTCCTTCCACCCAATGGAACGTAATCTGATGAATCTTTCCCCAAGCATCGAGCCTTCGCCACAGATCCTCATTCTTCACCGGCAGTAGTCGTTTGCCGCTCCTCCGTCTCCAACCGTTCTTTTTCCACGTGTGGATCCACTCACTCATTCCTCGTTGCAAATAACGGGAGTCAGTGAAGAGATCGACTCGGCTCGGTTTAGTAAGCGCCTCCAATGCTGCCAGAGCTCCTTGCATCTCCATGCGATTATTAGTCGTATGACTCTCTCCGCCGGAGATCTCCTGCCTATGGTCTCCATCAATGATAATTGCCCCCCATCCGCCTGGACCAGGATTGCCGCTGCAAGCTCCATCAGTGTAAATCGTCACTCTGTTCAAGGTAGAACAGGGCATAAATAGCAATATATCGCGTGTTTACAGTTACTCATCAGCCTTTGGCTCTCATTCTCATTCCCATTCCCCGGACAACCAGCCATCCGATACCAATGCTGATTATCACATCACCGATACTGAACGGGGCAGCGAAGGGGATAAACGGTGGCAGATATAAAATATCACCGAGAAAATTAAGGGCTGTTTTCTCGCTCATCAGCACTACATTTCCAAAATATTCATATTGCTGGAGAAGAGCAATGACGGTCTCTGCTCCCATGCGGGAGAGTGCAGTAACTGAGACTGGCATATAGCCTCCATTGACAACGATAACGATGAAGTTGGCCATCATGCCGATGCCGGCGCTTACCAGCGGCACAACCCGCCGATTGATCACAACAAATACGACGAGGAGCAAATAGGAACCGATATGAAAATATTGAGTTCCCCATGCGATAACCGGCTGCGCAACAAAGAGAGGGAAGATCAGCAATTGGATCACCAATGAGATTGGAATGAGCCACGTTATTTTAAGCGGCAGTCTTCCTAACTGTGCTATTCTGCCTCCACGGAGAAACCCGATTATTAGCCCAATGAGCACCGGCCAAATGAGTAACACAGTCTATGACCTCCTTCTTCTGTTTGCAAAAGCGCCCCAGGTGATCTTCCGAATATAACATCGTCACAGCAAGATCACAAAATGCAAAAGTTAAAATTTTTCTACTTATTTCAATTTACGCCTTGCTTGTTGAATATCGTGTCCTGCAGCGCGATAAAGTTATTGGATTCGTGCTCCAAAACGCTTATTGAGCTTGGTCTTTACCTTGTTGCCTTGCAAAAGATCACCATATCGTTCTTAAACCATCTCGTCGCTGTAACCAATGGCTGCCCGAACATCCTTCTCAATCGACAGTCAGGCAAAAACGGCATTTCGCCTCACAGTAGCGGTGTAAAAGAAGTTTGGCCAAGCCGAATTTGGGCAGAGCGAATTGTAGTCCTTTACACTCTCTGAGGTGATCGTCGCACAAAGGCCGTTCATTTTGTTCGACCAATCTGTTGCCTACCTGCTTTTATTACTTCTTCTGGTTTTTTAGTGGAAAACACAAACTCTCTAAATCTGCCCTCCTTCAATAATAGTACAACCCTGGGGCTTCCGATAACATTGTATACAAGTCTCCATTTTCCCTTGAATCTCCCTATGCGTATGCCCCAACCTCCATACCTGATTGCTGAAGCCTCGTCTAAATAACAGTCCTCAACATCCTTCCAGGGGATTGCATGTTGGAAAACTCCATACCCAACAATGATGAATCGGGAAGTCATTTTGACACTCAGTCTGCTAAAATTAATCGTAACTCCTAAAAAGACTAAAAACATAAGGAGGAAAAACAAAACTTGATAGACCAATCCAACAAGAAACCCCACCGTGAAAGCTGCTAATACAGGTGTTGTCCACTTCAAGAATAGTTTTTCTTCATAAATCTTTTGTTTTCATTTTTTTCATTTTTTTCCTTGCGAACTTCGACGAAAATCCACCATAAAGACGCTAATGTAGCGGCTGATACTGCAGTTGTTGCCCCTATTGCAAATCGGTCTAAGTTAAGAGCGGGTCCCACAACAAGCGCTACAAAAATTCCAATCCCTATTCCAATAAGTATAGGCACTACCAAGCTTTTTGCGAATTTTTTTATATTTTCCATAATTCCCCACCTCGTTTGATTTTAA
>CAYSQQ010000053.1:0-7429 GCA_964433275.1 uncultured Thermotogae bacterium | reverse complement strand
ACGAACCCAACGCACTCAAGAACACCAAGAAAGAAGACCTGACCCCATTCGCACCAAGAAAGAAGACCTGACCCCATTCGCACATTCGCATTCTATTCTGACTTTTGACTTCTGACTCCTGACTCCTGACTTCTGGATTCTCTTTCATTGCTGTTGGCAAACTGATATCAAGCGGATAGAATAGAGAAACAAAAGTGGAGGAGAAAGAATGAGCGAGCGGATGATATTACTGACAAATGATGATGGGATCAGCGCCCCAGGGTTGGTAGCGCTGAAGGCGGAGCTCGACAAGGTGGCACGGGTCGAGGTGTACGCTCCAAACCGTAACTGGTCGGCAGCGAGCCGGACACGGACTCTGCATAAGCCACTGCGTGTCAGCCAAGTGCGCTTCTTCGACGGCACAGTCGGACATGCAACGAGTGGTACTCCGGCCGACTGCGTAGCGCTGGCTCTCCTCGGACTGCTTGATGCACCTCCGGACCTCGTCGTCGCAGGGATCAATGCCGGTCTCAATGTAGGACGAGATATAACCTATTCCGGGACAGTAGCTGCCGCAATGGAGGGGGTGCGGGAAGGGATCCCCTCAATAGCTGTCTCATGCGATATCCAGGAGGATCAAGATGAAGATATGGACTACATGCGTGCCGCTGATTTTACAGCCGGATTGGCCTCTTTTCTCCTTGAAAACAATCCTCTTCCTCCTGGAGTCTTGTTGAACGTCAACATCCCTTTCACAGCGCCAGAAAAGCAGGTAGAAGTGAGATTAACTCGCTTGGGAGGACGGGCGTATAGTAGCTATCTGGTCAACGGAAAAGACCCGCGTGGACGTAATTATTACTGGATTACTGGTGATCCGCAGTTCCATCTCCTTCCTGAAGAGGACGGGTCTGACATCTGGGCAATCGCCAACGGCTTCATCGCGATAACTCCGATCCACCTCGATATGACAGAGTACTCATTGCTGGAGAAGTTCCAGAGATGGGAGAACCTCCCTTGGGCCGGGAGCCACGCTGCTTGGCCGGTTTGCCCCCGAAAGGAACAGAAATAATCGGGACCCGCCTTAGGTAATAAGCCTCGGTATCACTAAAGCAAACTCGATTAATATAACCATGAACTGAGTGATCACTCTCCCTGTAGAAGCAAC
Organism: uncultured Thermotogae bacterium; assembly: GCA_964433275.1. Classification (GTDB taxonomy): domain Bacteria; phylum Bipolaricaulota; class Bipolaricaulia; order UBA7950; family UBA7950; genus UBA7950. The sequence goes on along the minus strand of CAYSQQ010000053.1, from coordinate 6,285 downwards.
TAAATAAATCTGCGTTTGAATGAAACCGATAGAGACTAAAATGAGCCCATAACGGAGGCACAGATGCAATATTATATCGAAGCAGATGGCAAGATCTTTGCGATAAAACGGAATGGAATCCTCGATCTACCCCGGCAAGAAGAGATTCCGTTTTCATTTACACCGGGATCGCCGCTCGCTCTTTCAGAAGTCTGCTTTGGCGAACCAGCGCTCGATCGTCATCCGCGAGAGTGGCCGAGTAAAGATGAATTGATCGCACGAGATGACGTTACACCGTCGATGAGACAAGCGATTCATGCAACGATGCCCCGTGTAGTGGTGGAAGGGATAATTACTCGCGATGATCGGGTTTTACTGGTGAAAGCGTGCCGCGGGTTAACCAAAGGACGCTGGTCATTACCGGGTGGATTCGTTTCCTTTGGAGAATCCCCTGCAGCGGCTTTAGAACGGGAGCTGTTCGAAGAACTGAGGGTGAAAACAAAATCCCTGTCTCTTATCACCGTCAAAGGAAGGATCGGAAATAAGAGTCGCCTCCACTGGATCTATCTTTTCTACCGTGTAGAAATAGCAGGAAGACTCGTTCCCGATCCAGATGAGATCAGTGAAGCAGATTATTTTCCTGTTCCGATGGCAATAGAAAAACTCCATGACAAAGTGATGCGTCAACTAGTAGAGTCTCTCTACAGCAAGAACTCTGCGGCGACTATTAGAAAAGATTCATCCTGAGTTTTATCGATAATTCTTTGGACCATTCTTCATAATCGTGTCCATGTATCAACGCTAAATTAAGCGTGATATTGGTATCACCGGGCAGCTTTACCACTATTCCCAAGTCTATCTGATGGCGATGTCTATAATTTCCGGCTTCACTGTCCCGCAAGAAAGTATACCTCCCGCTAAGATCAATAAGCTCTGTCAATAGATAATGATAATCAGCTCTAATGAGCATGCTGTGCGTTTGTAGAAGATCGCGTGCGCCAGTAAAGGTTCCGCGCAGCACTAACTGTGACCCTGGGTCGGGCGCAAACGCAATGTTGAATGAACTGACTGCTACCAAATCCCGCTCTCCCCCGAACGGATCGATCAGTTCGAACCCCAGACCGAACCTTATATCCCAACCGCTGAATCGTTTGAATCGCTCATCCTCGATGAGCGCTGCGATTATATAGAGATCCAGAGCGTCGAGTCCATCAGGACAGGTTTTCATTGTCCATTCGATTATCTCTTGGAGAGCAACAAGCAGATCAGCGATCGTTTCGTAGTGATAGCGCCGGCCGATAGCGTGAGCAATAGTAAGCAAATTAGCATAAGTGAGCGGTTCAACCAAGCTTCCCCGCGCCCGCAACCTCGCTTCAATTCGCACCGCCTGGGCAAGAGGTGTGACATCAGTAAATCGGCCGTAACCAGCTCCCAAACTGACCAGAAGCCCCATCGTTTTATAAGCGGATGACCCTCTTCCAGACAGACCAATAAATCCGAAAAAGAGGTTTTGGGGATCGAAGAAGTAGTTGACATTACCCACCGCAATTATTCGGTACATTAGAGAAGGATCTTGCGTCTGTAGCACAAGGTTTGCCTCGCCGGTAAAATTGTGACTGAAGCGGGGCGAGTCGAATAGCGAAAAATAGGTTATCCCTAAATTACCTACATTAAGATTGCCGCGATCATCGATAAAACGATCGTCATAGAACCGATAAGAAAAACTGAGTTCTAAATCCGAAATATGGGTGCGCGGAACGCGGAAAAAATACAGTGGAATAGCGTCTGCTGTGGCAGTAATGGCAACGAGTAAAAGGACACTGAGGATAAATGAATTACACCCCAGGCGGCAAAGGCCTTCCCTGAGCCATTTCCGCTGATTCATATTTGCTCACCTTGCTTGATTTCCAATTAAAGTGAAGCATAAACCAACTGCGATGAGAAATCAAGGTGAGACTTGTCTCACAGTTGTAATTCCAACTGTTTCTCCCTATAATAAATATGAGGTGAGTTCAATATTATCATACGGCGCGCAATTTGCGCTGTTGTTGTTGTTATTAGCGATCTCTGCTTACTGTTCCAGTGCTGAGACGGCGATTACATCGATCGACGAGAATCGGCTGCGTTATTTGATAAAGATCAATAAAGACAAAACGGCCGGACTTTCGGCCCTACTGGCGCAACCGAATGAACTGATCACCGCCATTCTGGTGATGAATAATTTGGTCAATGTGGGCGCCAGTGCATTGGCGACATTATTTTTTCTTGCCGTTGTTCCGTGGGATTTACCCAAATATCTATCCGGTCTGTTGGTCACCGGCGTGATGACTATCTCCCTCCTCATCCTGGGAGAGATCACTCCCAAGACATTCGCCAAAAATAATGCCGAGCGGTTGACGCTGGCAGTGATTAATCAGATATATCTTCTGACGCGAATACTTCGACCAGTGATACGGCTGTTTCACGCCACTGCCCGTGGAATTGGGCGTATCTTCGGCAAAGAACTTACTGAGAGAGAACCATTGACAGTCAGCGACGAACAGATTGAAACTTTAGTCAATGCCGGCGAGGAGTACGGCCTTTTCGATGTGCGCGAAGGAGAGATGATCAGACGGATTCTCGACCTCGGCGAGATAACCGTTGCGCATGTGATGGTTCCGCGGACAGAGATGAGAGCGATTGAAGTCACTACCCCGCTTGAGCAAGTGTTAGAGATAGTCACTAAAGACGGTCACTCCCGTTGTCCCGTCTATGAACAGGTTCCAGACAACATAGTCGGAACGCTGTACGTCAAAGATCTGCTGCGGAATGACCCTGGCGAAAGAAGAACTTTACGTGATCTCCTGCACCCTACCTATTACACTCCGTTAACAAAGCCGGTCAATGTGTTGTTGCGTGAATTCCAAAAAGAGCGTGTGCACCAGGCTGTAGTCGTCGATGAATATGGCGGGGTGGCCGGGCTTGTCACGCTGGAAGATATTCTTGAGGAGATAGTAGGAGAGATCGAGGACGAATTCGATCAACCGGTTACGTTGATCAAACGAATTTCATCTAATGAAGCGATCGTCAACGGCGACACAGAGATCAAGTATCTCAACCAAGCATTGGGGATAGATCTTCCTGATGATGAGTGGATGACGATCAGTGGTCTGATTCTCTATTATCTTGAAGATATGCCGCATATCGGAGAAGATATCACAGTCGGCAATGTCCTGTTGACCGTTAAAGAGGCAACCGAGCGCGAGATCATCTCGGTGCGGGTAAAGATCAACCCACTTATCTCAAATAAGCAAGAGGAGGAGAAGTGAGACATTCATTATTACTGGCGATACTGATCACAATCGCGGCGGCATCCAGCGGCATTGGAGCGCCGCTGCCTATCTACGAAATAGAAGCACATCTCTGTGTGGTAGATCATACCTTGACCGGAAAACAGAGATTAACTTTTACCAACTCATTTGGCGAAGAGCTTTCATCTGTCTTTATGTTCCTGCTTCCTAATTTCGGTCGGGAAAAAAATCCTTATCTCGGTCCGAGATTGATCGACGCCACCTTTGTCAGTGGATTCGATCCATCTTATATGGAGATCGATTCTGTTATCCAGCTCGATGAGGAAGCATTAAGGCCGTTGCAATTCGATCTTCTTGCGGCCCCTCCTGCAATGCAAACTTTTTCCCTGGAAAAAACGATACTGGCAATCAGGCTGGACCGTCCACTTGCTGTGGGAGAGACTATCAGCATCCAAGTATCATTCCGTACACGGTTTCCGCATATAAAGAGTGGTGATATGGGGCATTTTCAACGGATCTACACGTGGCGATTCGGTTGGCATCCAATTCTCACCTCATTTCAAGGAACAGAAGCAGAAGCGATGCTTGCGGGAAAGATTCCGTGGCGATTCGAGCTCCCTGCTGCTCATCATCGCCTGACCCTCACATTGCCCCGCGAAATGGTGTTAATTAGCGGCGCCGATTTTATCAAGCGATTGATGACCGGCGAGAAGTTTCACCGCTATCGGTTGTGGAACGATCGGCCGACGCGGTCGATCGCCATCGTTGCTGGGCCTGATTATCGGCGATTCGCATTGGAAGGGTTGCCAGTGCCGATCGAAGTCTTTTATCTACCTGGGCATGCGGAGACAGCCCGTCTCTTTGCCACCTATGCTGTTGACGCTCTGCAATTCTTTGTGGAACGGTTCGGCCCATATTCTCGTCGTCGGATAACGATAGTGCAAAGTCCGAACCCGCTCGGCATCTCTATGGCGGCTGACGGTATCTTCTTTATGGCAAATTTTTTCTTTACCCATCGCCATGTTACCCTCCCCGGGATTATCAACCGTCTGGCAGAGTTTGTCCTCGCCCATGAGATTGCTCATCAATGGTGGGGAGTCGGTATCGGAGTTGATTTCAACGCGCAAAACTGGCTCTCTGAAGGGCTGGCGCAGTATATGTCCATCTCCTATTTTGAGTACCGTCATGGTCAATTTGGACCGAATTTATTCGAGTTGGAACGGGCGGGAATATTGGAAGGAATATTCCGTTCTCAATTTGGTTTCTTCAATTTGCGCGAGCACATGCATGAACTTCCTTATCTCATCGCTCTCGCCCGCGGGTTCGATGAAGCGATCATTAACCCGCAGAGAGAAGTTCGCTATGCCAATGAAACGATGATGCGCATCTATCAAAAAGGATTCCTCGTTGCTCGTGCCCTCTCAACCAAGGTGGGAAGCGAGGAGTTTGTCGCTGCGCTGCGTGAGGCCCATCACCGCTTCAGCGACCAGATCATCACCGTCTGTGACCTGCAAAACTTGCTTGAGGAGCAGACCGGCATAGATCTGGATCAGTTCGTCTATACATGGCTGCTGAGTGCAGGTTCGGTCGATTATTCGCTGGAGATTATCAAGCGGGAAAAGATCGATGATATTTATTACACCACCGTGGTAGTGCGTCGGGACGGTGGAACACCACAAACAGTGGTCATTGAAGCTGCCACGGCACGAGGAATAATTAGAATAGATTGGGATGGTGTGCCCGAGGAAGAGACTCTTATCTTACAGACAGACGCGCCTGTTCGCCGCGTAACGATCGATCCTGATCATCGTCTTCCCGATCGATGGCGGCTCAACAATCACTCGCCAACGAGGGTGGTCTTGGTAACGACGCACAATCAGTTACCACTCGATGCCTATCTCATTCGCACCGATCCTCTTGCTGGCACAGCGATGATCAGTTATCTGGACCGCTTGGCAGTGACGATCGGAAGAGATTTCGCCAATATCCATATCCGGCGGGGCCGACATCACGACTTTCTCGGCCGGCTCTCCATCGCCGGAGGCGAAGTGACCGGTTCGTTGGTATATAGATTTACCGGTTTCTCTCAGCCGTCTACCGGATCAGCGGCCACCTTTTGGGTGCCGTCAGATTTTGTCACTATCTCTGGTCACCGTCTGCTAACTGCAGTAGGGCTATTGCATTATCTTTCCGTGCAGTATACCCGTGTCGAGATGGTGCGCAGGAGGACAAGCACTACAGTAGTGCTCGATTTAATTCCGTATCAAGGGGGGCGAATCTCCATCTCGACTTACGATGAAATCTTCCTTGTTCCCCATATTTATTTGCGGGGCAACCTCTCGTTGGGGATCCGGATAGGCGAGCTCCCACCTGTAATGCAGTTCAGTCTCCCAGAGATGCATACCTTCGGAACAGTAGTCAATGGCTATTGGCACCCATTACCTATTCAAGGGAATTATCGCCTCTTCGGCCGGTTGGCGTTAGAATTTCCTGCTCCGATCGAAGATCATTTTAATGTAGTCAATATCGCGATGATCGACAACGCCACCCAGCAGATATTTATTGCTGCTGGAGCAGTGTGGCACAGTTTGGACCAATTGCCAGCCATCGTTCCACAGGTAGAAGTGGGAGTGGAAATCAGTTTCAACGTAAGTCTCCTGGGAGGGTTAATGCGACTCCAATTTACAATCGGATATGCCTATCCGCTGCTTGGTCCAGGATTTCCCGGCGGTCGGGTCTTTTTGCGCTTGTCATAAATTACGCGGGGGTTGTTTGCTATCTCTGCCTCCTTCATTTCAACTCCCCATCTACCACACAAAACTCAGATGAGCCACTAAAAGATAGGAGCCAGGAGTCAGAAGTCAGGAGTCAGAATGAACAGGGAACCATGTAGGGGCGAACGGCTGTTCGCCCTCTCAGAATTCAGAAGTCAGAATGAAAGAAATCAACAAGGGAATGGAAGCCTATACTTCTGGATTCTGGATTCTGACTCCTGGATTCTGACTCCTGGATTCTG
>CAYSQQ010000052.1:0-7454 GCA_964433275.1 uncultured Thermotogae bacterium | reverse complement strand
GTTGCACGCAGACAGGTAAACCCCGGAACCTCAAGCCGGAGTAGTTACCGTGAACCTTTATCCCTATCGTAACACCAGATAGGCAATCAAGATGATTAAGCCAATTACTGCTACACCGGAAAGAAAGATATTTCGTGCCAAACGCCGTGTCGCCTGTTTCTGATCTTCGGAAAGCCTGGCTTTTCGCGGGTGAGTGAGTGCCAGCTTCTGCGCTTTTTTGTACGTCTTTATATATTGCGACATCTTTTTCTGTTTCTTATAGATAAGCGACAGATTATGCATCGCATTAACATGGCAGGAATCGACATCCAGCGCTCGCTTGTAAGTATACTCAGCGCGTGCCAAATCATCACCATCAAAATAGATATTGCCCAGCCGACAATAGATTTTTGCTTTTTCTAAATCGTACTGAAGCGCGTCGACGAGAAGTTCTATTCCTTCTTTGTACTTTTTTTTCTTGCGGAATGTTTCCGCCTGCTGCAGCGCCTGTTCTACAAACTGGCGCTGTTCTTCCAGTGTCTTAGGGTTTTCTATTTTGGTCAAGTCGTTCTTTCACCTTCTGGATATCAATCCATGTCAAATATTTCGGGCTCCCCTTCTCCCGTGATTGATAACGTAACAAATAGCTGGGATGGAAGATAGGAAAGACATCTATCCCTCCCCGCCAGCGTTTGAACTGCCCTCGCAGCATCGTTATTCCATCATTTGTATTGAGCAACGTCCGTGTGGGTACATTCCCCAGTGAGAGAATTATCTGCGGATTGATGAGCGCAATTTGTGCCTCAAGATACGGACGACATCGCTCCATCTCTCCTGATAGCGGCTCGCGATTGCCCGGTGGGCGACATTTCACCACATTGGTGATGTAAACCTCTTCCCGCATAATTCCCACCGAAGCAAGAATTTCATCTAATTTCTGTCCGGCCGGGCCGACAAATGGTCGCCCGTTCTGATCTTCAACCTCTCCTGGTCCTTCTCCGATCAACATCAAGGCGGCCGCTGAATTTCCCTCGCCGAAGACCACATTCGTCCTTGTTTTATGTAACTGACAAAGAACACACGCTTTAACTTGAGATTCCAACTGTGTTAGAGATAACTTCGTAGAACTCACGCCATAATTCACATCGCTCCTCAGACGAGCTTTTTTTGCGTATAACTTAGGATAAAGATATCACCATTATGAACTTTTGACCACGGAGTGTGCTGCAATTTATTCGTTTTCTCTGCGTTTTTTATATTCACAATCACTATTCAATAGCGGGCAACGGGATTCGAACCCGTGACCCTCGGCTTGGGAAGCCGATACTCTACCAGCTGAGCTATGCCCGCATCTAACCTTCCATCTTCACCCTTCAACCTTATTTAGAACCTTCTACCTTCAACCTTCAACCTTCTTTAGAGCCTTCAACCTTCAACTAAATCTTCTTATCGTCGGAGAACTTCGAGTGCGAGAAGACTCCTGCCGCGCAACAAGGAAAGACAGGCTCCGCCACCAGTAGAGATGTAGGAAGGGACATCGGCAACTCCCAATGTTGTAAGAGCCTCTCCCGTCTCTCCGCCACCGACAACTGAAAATGCAGCCGTCTGTGCTAATGCAGCAGCGATCCCTTGTGTCCCTGCTGAAAATTGAGGTATTTCGAACATCCCCATTGGTCCGGCCCACACGATTGTCTTGGCAGCTTTGATCTCTTTAGCGAAAGCAGTGATCGTCTTTGGTCCGATATCAAACCCGATCCATCCTGCTGGGATATCATCGACTTGATATATGGCCGTCTCTGCTTCTGCAGTGGCTGCCTGTGCCATAGCTATATCGAGTGGCAGAAGGATGGGGATCTCTTTTTCTTCTGCCTGTTTGATCAGCATTCTGATATCATCGAGCAACGTTTCATCGACGATGGAATTGCCGACCTCGTATCCCTGCGCGCGCAAAAAAGTAAATGCAACTCCGCCGCCGACAAGTATTGCATCAACCTTGTTTATCAGTTCATGTAATGCACTGAGTTTACTCCTTGCCTTCTTACCGCCAATGATCGCGATATACGGCCGCTCCGGATTTTCCAGTAACCGAGCGAGGGATTCGATCTCTTTCTGGATTAAAAACCCTGCATATGAGGGAAGGAACTCGCTGATTCCCACCAGTGATGCGTGAGAACGATGAAGACTGGCAAAGGCATCATTAATAAAGATATCACCCAGTTTTGCCAGCTGGGCGGAAAAACTACGGTCATTGGCTCCTTCCTCCGGATGGAAACGGAGATTTTCCAATATAACCACCTGCCGTGGTTGGAGCGCTGTAATTTCTTGCTCTATTTCTTCACCAATACAATCGGAAATTTTTTTTACTGGTTGGTCTAAAAGTTCTGAGAGCTGACTTGCAATCGGATCAAGCCGCAAATGTTCCACTACTTTACCGCCAGGTCTTCCGAGATGGGAAAGTAAGACTACTTTGGCATCCCTATCAAGCAGGTATTTGATTGTTGGAAGCGACATCGTGATCCGCGATGCATCGGTTACCCGCCCTTCTGATAGTGGAACGTTATAATCAGTCCGTACTAGAACAGTTTTCCCTTCGACCGAGGCCTCTTGCACCACTTTCATATCTATCATTAATGCCTCCTTGAATTCGATCAGTTGAATTACGCTATAATATAGAGTATAATGATTTGATATGCAAGATCAAAACTGGATTCTCATCGGAGTAGCGCTCTTTCTCTCTCTGATGGTGACGATTACAACTGTCGAGCATTTATTGCAAGAAAGACATGATCCTGGTACGCCCGATGGTCTTATCTGGCAAATACAGAGAAGATTGTTGCCGACAAAGGATGTAGATGCTGTATTGTCAATCAGTACAGCAGGTCGCGCCGGGGCGGGCAGCACACACCTCCGTCTGCATGTACAGGCAATTGTAACGCCTCAATTTGCATTACGGATCCAATATCTCGATCCGCCGGAACTCCGCGGCCAAATATTCATTTTGCATGATAATGTTCTTTCCCACTATCACCCTTTAACTAACATTGTTGTAACGAGAGAGTTACCGGAGATCGCTACGACAGCGATTGAGCAAATCGGGCTTGATCTTTTGCGCTTGCAGCAGAAATGGCAAGCAGGAGAGATTGATCTGCGTGTCGTCCGTACCAGAGTAATGTTCGCTGGTTTTTTGGTTAAATCCCCAATCGATCTTCCTACCAGCCTCGCAAACTTTTCCTCTTCTGTTCAGCAAGGAAATCTATCAGTATCCTGCGTCGTAATGGTCGACGGAAGGTGTTTCCAACATTCACTCGGCATTACCTTTACTGCCACTGCAACAAGCGCCAACAAACCGATTCGAAAAGCCTATATACTTGAGGTAAAGAAGGCGGGAACAACCGAGCTAATGAATATAATCTGGGTTGACCATGAGACCTTTCTGATTGATAGAATAGCTTTCTTCTTTGCGGGGCAACGCACGCGAACTGTCGTCGTCGAGCAGATCACATTTAACCAAAATCTTACTCTCAATAATATTCTTTTTCTGCCGTATGGGATAGAGATTGTCCATGGTCAGCCGGCAAGTTAACGTTCAGATTTATTGACGGTGGATGAATTTCTTAAATTCACCTAAATCCATCTTCTGTTCAATGAAGTCTTGAAATTCATCTTCATCTGAAAATGGAGATTCGAATGCCGCTGCCGCAAAAACCTCTTCGTTTACGTAAATAGGGACACCCATTCGCACGGCAAGGGCTAATGAATCCGACGGTCGTGCATCGAGTTCTTTTATCTCTCCGGTTTGTTTGCGCAAAAATATAGTGGCATAGAAAATTTCCTCTTTGATGTCGTTGATTACGATCTTTTCCACTGTTCCATCAAGAGTATCGATAATTTTTTTCATTAAATCATGGGACAGCGGGCGGGCAAATTCTTTATTCTGCAGTTCATTAGCAATCGATATTGCTTCTGCCTCACCGATCGTGATCAGAATCGTCTGTGTCGAGTGACGGTCTTTAAGAAAGACTACGGGTGTATGACTTACTGGGTCGAGCAACAGGGCCTTGATTTCAGCCTCTCTCATTACCTATCCTTCTCCTTCGGCCAATTACTTCGGCGGCCGTTTCCTTCATTAAACCATACTATATCCGCTTAACTTATTCTACAAACAAAACAGAATTTTCTGGATTTTCTCCTACATCAATTTTTGATTATATCTCATACCCCCTCTTTTGCAACAATAACAATCACCGTAAGAGGAATAAGCTCAATAGCCTGAGGATTAGGGAACAGAAACAAAGGAACGCAAGGATGACTTGCGGGGTCAATGACCTCTGATCTTACTTTGTAACTTTTAATCTGGCCACTTGTGCTCCTCAGTGGCTAAATAGTTACTACCTGGACTTTCCGAGTTCAGCCCGCTAAACTTAGGTGTGAGGTGATCGTATGTGCGGAATAATCGGTTACGTGGGGCCGCGGCCTGCAGCGCCGTTATTGATTGAAGGACTCAGACGTTTGGAATACAGAGGATACGACTCAGCCGGAATTGCCACTATTGAGGGAAATTCTCTCAAAGTAGTGCGTCGTGCCGGAAAAATCCAAGCGCTCATTACAGCGCTGGAAGAGTCCGATATGTACGGACAAATTGGTATTGGTCATTCCAGATGGGCTACCCATGGTGAACCGACAGAGAGCAACGCGCATCCACACCTTGATTGTCGGAAAAGGATCGCAGTTATCCATAATGGAATTATCGAAAATTATCTTTCGTTCAAAGAGAGTCTCCAAGCCGAAGGGCACCGCTTCTCCTCACAAACAGACACCGAAATCTTGGCCCATCTGTTTGAGCGTTTCTATCAGGGTGATTTAGAAGCAGCAGTACGATTAGGGTTACAAGGGATCAAAGGCGCATTTGCAATCGCCGTCATTGCCGCTGATTCCCCTGAGGAAATCATAGTTGCTAAAACAGCCAGTCCATTGGTTATCGGCCTCGGCAACGGTGAAATTTTTTTCTCTTCTGATGTACCGGCCCTTCTTCCGCACACACGTCGAATGATCTTTCTCCACGATGGGGAGATAGCCCGCCTCCGCAAAGATTCACTAAAAATCACTGATCTTACCGGCAAGGAGATCGAGCGCCAACCGGTACACATTGACTGGGACCCGCTGACAGCGCAAAAGGAAGGGTTCAAACACTTCATGCTCAAAGAGATACATGAACAGGCTCAGGCAGTGAGTGAAACGATCGGCTGCTGCTCTTCTTGGGACAACAATCACCTTCGGTTGGACGAATTTAATCTTACTGAGCAGCAGATAAAGGAGATTGACAACATCTACCTTGTTGCGTGTGGAACCTCTTTCCATGCAGGGATGGTTGCAAAACAGCTATGGGAAGATTTTTTACCGATACCGATCGGAGTTGAAATAGGTTCTGAATTTCGCTACGGGAATTCCTATATTGACGAACATACACTAGTTATAGCTATATCGCAATCAGGTGAGACGGCTGACACGCTGGCCGGTGTAAAGCGAGCTAAGGAGAAACGAGCTGCGGTTATCGCAATCACCAATATTGTCGGGTCGGCGTTGGAACGAATATCAGATGGAATTGTCCGCACTTTTTCCGGACCGGAAATTGGGGTGGCGGCAACCAAAACCTTCACTACGCAACTTGCTGCCCTTGCACTGCTTGGCCTTTATTTAGCGCAAAGACGCGGCTCTATCTCCCTGCAAGAGGTGCGTCACCAACGGACAGCGCTAAGTAAAATTCCGTCCCTGATCGCACAACTGTTGGACAGAGAGGAAGAAATAGTTTCAATAGCAGAGAAGTTTTACAACGCATCTGACTTTCTCTATCTGGCGCGCGGGTTACTCTATCCAATCGCTCTGGAGGGAGCTCTGAAACTGAAAGAAATCTCATATATCCACGCCGAAGGGTACCCCGCAGGAGAGATGAAACACGGACCGATCGCCCTTATTGATGAACAGATGCCGGTCGTCTTCCTTCTTTCCCGACAAACAGCACACGAAAAAGTGATTGCCAATATCGAAGAAGTAAAAGCGCGCAAGGGTAAGATTATCATATTTACTGATATAGGTGACGATTATCAGCTCAATAAATTGGCCGAAGATATATTTCCGTTACCTGATAGCAAGCGAGTTACTCTTCCCATTCTCCACACAGTTCCACTCCAATTATTGGCCTACCATATTGCGATCTTACGCGGCACTGACGTCGATCAACCGCGCAATTTGGCCAAAACAGTAACAGTAGAGTGATTATACAAAACGTCTTAGTCACAGTACTTTGTGGTTTCGCTGGTTAGAGCCTAAGGAACTTTAGGCTGGAATATCTGGTAATTGGCTAATAAGCGCTTGTTGACGCGCTTTTGCGCTAAAAAAAGCTAACGGATGTCCCTTTTCAATATCACACATGGCGTTTGTTTTTAACGTTAAGAGTCGCTAAACTTGTCACGAATGACATAGACTAAGTAAAAAGGGGGGAATAGAGATGTCAGATAAGGACATTAAGAGGAAAACTTCTGTGGTCTTTCGTAGTCGTTGGCTGCAACTAACGATAACTGTTGCATTGGGCATAGCGATCTTCGGAGTAATGAGTGGTTACGGAGGTGGTGGACTACCGCCGGGAGAAGATGGCACACCTGCTCCACGCGATCAGCAAGGTGGAGTGTTCGCTGATGTACCGCTTGACCATTGGGCACACGCTGATATCCAATACCTGGTAGAGCGGGGAATTCTTATCGGTTTGCCGGGAGGAATATTCGATGGCGCACAGCCACTCGATCGTTTTTCTGCCGCAGCTCTTACTGCTCGCGCGATCAGATATGTGAAGAACTACCCGCATGACGTTATCCCAGAGGACCTTGACGTACTGAAGAATCTGGTCTTCAACGTGGCGGATCATATCTCGGTTATGCAACGTGAGATTGAGGCGCTCAGGGTCGGAGCAGGTACGGCAGCCTTAGAAGAGCGGATCGCTCGTAACGAAGCACAGCTAACAGCGCTTGCTCAACAAATGCAAGCATTAGAAGTGACACCAGCGCAAGACGCGGAACTTGCCCAGCGAGTACAGACTAGCTTGATTGTCGGTGCGACTGGAATCATAGTTGGAATAGTCGGTATTGTCTTGTGGTTTGTGATGCCAGGAGGACCATGACACTATTTACTTCACCCTCAAAAATTGGCTTTCCAGCTCGTTTTTGAGGGTGACTATTTTTTTAGATAACGATACATTCTATGAGTAACTACTCAGGTTAAAAGTTCCGGGATTCACCTGTCTGCGTGCAACGCACAGGCAGGCGGCTTAAGGTTAAAGAGCGATCAGGTACTCGGGGTCGTCCCTGACCCCGAGTACCTGATCCGGAGTACCAATGATCCGGATGCTGGAATCCTAAAAATGAAGGTCTGAACATCCCGCTTGAATTTTCAAGTCATGTTGGCTTCACCTCCCGTACCTCATA
>CAYSQQ010000051.1:0-7552 GCA_964433275.1 uncultured Thermotogae bacterium | reverse complement strand
GCCGTAATGCCTTGCTTCCTCTTCAGAATATCCCATCTCAGTTAAAGCGCGACGATAGAACTCCTCATGAACCGTTAAATGGCCGCGTCGTTTCTTATCCCGATCGATGATATCGTCGTGGATAAGCGTCCAGGTATGGTATATTTCAATTGCTGCTGCTGCTGGCAGAGCTATTTCTTCATCTCCCCCAACCGCCTTGCAGGCCAGAAATACTGTGGCGGGGCGCAGTGATTTCCCGCCAAATCTGAGGTAGTGTAGCGCTGCGTCCCGAATGTGCTCTGGATGAAAGCTTCTCTTGCCATGGTCTGACAGGAGATAATCAGTGATTTTTTCCCGATATTTCGCCAGGAGCGCTGCTAATTTCATTTTTCTGCCGTATTTACGGCGTTCGCCGCAGACGATACATAGTTAGGGGGCATCTTTTTTCTCTAAATGAACCTTTAAGCGCTCTTTTTCCACTCCCGGTATCTGCTCACCGCCGTAGATCCGGCGGAAGAAGAATCTTACCGAACCCTTTCTCGTATTTTTGAATATTTTCTCCGAGGGCTTGATATAACCGTTTTATATGGCCTGGATTTAAGACGACGCGAGAGACAAGCACCGCCTGTTCCTCTGAGACTGTCGGGTGTTGTGGATCCATGAATAAAAAATCGATAATAAACTCTTCCTGACGATGAGAGATCATTGCGAGGTTGGAATAAACCCCCTGACGTGTCTTGTTATCGGCCGTAATCTGTAATGATCGGTCTACCATCTGCTTCACCTCCGTATTGATCCTTTGATAGTAGCCGATTTATTACGCATAGTGCAACCAGCTGTTTTGTTGGTTGTGCAGCAACCACGACAAGAGAATTTACAATTTTGCGCTATCCAGACTACCTAACAGTGTCAGTCTACTACATAGAAACAGACATCAGACAGGCCGGATGGAATCGACCGGTATAAGCAGGGTCAGCACTTGATCGCTACCAGTGTAATAGGAAGGTGAAGCGAGCAGTATCTGGAGAGTGAAGAATCTATTAAAACCTGAATGTAAGTGATATACGGTGGCTTGCAGGCAGGTATTGATGGATGGTGTACGCCCAATCGAAGCGGAAGGCGAAGAAATCAATCGTCGCTCCAAAGGCCGTCATTAGTCCATCGCTCCCCGCTCTGATGCCGAGACCTCCTGCCCATGCCTCGACTCCGAACATGCTTCTTATATTTCCGCTGATCAGTCCGATGAGATCAAAGACAAGGTTGAGTCGTAAATTTCCCCACAGCGGAACTGTACCAGCGATGCCGACCTGCAGATCGGTCGGCCAGGCTTCGCTGTGACCTCCGCGAAAGAGAATCGGTTCGGAAACGAGACTTTCCACCATCGCTCCCAATCGCAGATACTCCCCTACAACTAAGATCGACGCGTCAACGGTCCACCCGAACCCTGGCGTCGGCTCTACTGCCTGGAACATCCTCAGCCGCGTTCCGAAAGCAAGCGAGACTTCGCCAATCGAGATCAGCGGAATACCGACCGAAACGATCGCTCCGCGACTCATATAGCGGAACGGCTCAAACTGCGGGCCAGTAATTATTCCGCTGTCAAGTTGGAGAAAATTAACCCCAAAGAACGGTAGAGCGACGCCAACAGCAGTGAAACTCGCTGCGCCGAGCTGATGTGTAACGAGTGATGTAACGCCAATTATCCGGTTAAGCCCTAACCCAGCCGGATTATAGAAGACAGCGTTCTCATCATCGGCCAGCGCAATGAACGCCCCGCCGATTCCAAGTGGCCGTGCACCAACGCCGAGCTGAAAGATTGCTGCCACATCAGCAAATTCATTTGCCCCACCCGGTAATTTGACACACCAGATCAGAACCAACACCACAAGCAACGCTTTTTTCCATCTGCTCATCGTCTGATCACCAACCGGTAAACAGCGGATTTTACTCTATCAGTGATCAAAATAAAGATATAAAGACCGTTGGCCAGTGGTTTACCGTCCATATTGCGCAAATCCCATTCGAATTTGCCGCCCGTTGGATCGAGTCGTTGCTCAAATACAAGCCGGCCGGCAATATTGAAGATGCGCAGCGTTGCCACCTGTGTTTCATCAGGAATGACGTATGAGAAAATCACCCGTTGCCGCACCGGGTTTTCCGATAGATAAACACGCGGACGCTCCCGCGCGATCTTCTCATCAGGCGGAATAAACACGAGCACTCCGTCATAGGCAAAGAGTTTACCGAACCCCCACTTTTCATTAGGCACGCTGCCGGTCTTAAGATCGCTCTTTGCTGTCTGTGTCAAAGAGTTCCATATCGCTTCGCTGCTCAAACGATGATCGAGGCTGAAGATAAGCGCCACTGTGCCGGTGACATGGGGAGCGGCCATACTCGTTCCCTTCATTACAGCATGCTCCTTGTCATGCAGAATTATCCAGGCGGGAAGATCTGCTGATGATGATCGAGCAGAGGCGATCCAGGCGCCGGGCGCTGCCAGATCCGGCTTCAATCTGCCATCTCGCGTCGGGCCGCGACTGCTCCAACTGGCCAGTGCGCCCAGAGGATATTCAACGGAAAAATCTTGCTCAGCAGCGAGCGAGTTCCATTGCGCGCCGGTGATAAATGCGCCCACTGTGATGACACCATGCGCGTTCCCTGGTTCGGTGATCGTGAATTCCGGCGTACTGGGTGAAAATCGCCCCATATTCGCTGACCACAGCCAACTGTTGAACCGCCCGCTGCCGGTAGCGGCAGTGATCACAAACCCCCATTCCAATCCCGCCAAAATACGCGTGAAACTGACAAAGACTTCATTGTCGTTATTAATAGGGTTAGGACCGGCAGCAGCATTGTCGATCCATATGTGCGCAAAACGGTTCTCTATCTTTTTGGCCATGCCAGGAGGGATAACGTTCCTTGTTCCATCAGGAGCAATGATCGTCACTGTAAACCGCGATGCACCCGGATACCAGATGGCCAGTTGGGCCTCAGCAGCAGTGGGAATAAAAGTAAAATAAAATTCCTCGTCTTCATGCAAAGTATGCGCGACGTGGATATCGTCCTCAGCGGAATTACCGGCTGACACAACGATCGCACGCTCCTCTCCCACAGCGAGTTTACTGATCATTTGCTCAAAGAGACTGGTGCCGTCATGTGGTCCCTGGTGGCCTCCTAAGCTTAAGTTTACCACTACCGGGCGCTGATGTGCTGCAGCGCGTTCGAGGATAAATTCTACCCCGGCGATGATGTCAGCAGTGAACCAGGATGTCTTTACAACGATGATCTGCGCTGCCGGAGCGACCCCAGTATGGCCCAGCCCTGGTGCCGAGCCATCACCGGCAGCGATTCCTGCCACATGCGTTCCATGGCCCATCTGGTCTTTCGTCCGTACATTGCCTGCGCCGGGGCCTAAACCAGCCGCGATATCACTCTCGATCGCGTTATTGTGATAGAACATTCCTGTAGTCTGATCCCAGATGTAAAGGATGCGGGACGACTCTTCCATGCCGTCACCATCACCATCATAGCGGAAATTAAGGTGCATATAGTCGATCCCTGAATCGACGATCCCGACGATCACTCCTTCCCCCAATAAAGGGGGGGACCAGCGATGGAGACGATCAACCCCGATTATCGGCAGGCTGTCAGCAAGTTGCGGCGTGACTCGCCATGCCGGTTCGATATAAATCACCTCAGGCGCGAGGGCGAGAACCAGCAGCTCGGCCAAGGTAACTTTGGTGGTGAAGATATTTCCCACCCGTACTCCGATGGGAAAGCCGTGAAAAGAAGGAGCCAAAATCGGTTGGCGCGTCATTACTAATACGCTGATCTTTTCTCCTCCAGTTGCTCGCATTCCGCTGGATACCATCGGTGATAAAGGCATCCCCTGCTGGCAAAAGACTTGTATCTGGTCGCTGCTCTCTATTAGATAAAGAGGATACGCATCTTGTCGCCGCAGGATATCGCGCAGATAGGGATGGAGCCTGCTCGCTCCTTCCTCTCCTGCCATACTGACCGGCAGACTTATGATAACGATAAGAAAAGCGATACAGATGATTTTCATTCTATTCTGTGCTTCCTCCTACAGAGAGAAATGGCAATTTGGACTACCAGTTGCTTTACAAATTCAGTTCGTTTGCAAGGCGATAATTCGACTTAGGAAATATCAACCAATCCTGGTCAGAAATAACTTTTTCAATTCGCGCCAAGAGAACATCTGTTTTAAGCTATTGACCTATTGACTAAAATTTAACGCGTTATCGGTCAATGGCGAGCTTGAGATTTACCTGAGCGCTGATATTAACTCTAAGACCATCTGCTTACCGTCACCGAACAGCATAAGTGTATTGTCCGCGGCAAAGAGCGGGTTGGAAATACCGGCAAAACCGGGGCTGAGGCTCCGCTTTATCACCACTACAGCCTGGGCCTTATCCACATCAAGAATAGGCATACCACCGATCGGGTTTGACGGATCATTGCTGTCACGCGCAACTGGATTAACGACGTCGTTCGCCCCAATTACGATTGCCACATCTGTCTGATCAAAGGTGGGGTTGATATCATCCATCTCTTTGAGCTTGTCGTAGGCGATATCCGCCTCAGCGAGCAAGACGTTCATATGGCCGGGCATGCGCCCTGCCACAGGGTGAATCGCAAATTCGACTTCAACTCCTTTTGACTCAAGCAGGTTGCCTAGATCGCGTACTGCATGCTGGGCTTGCGCAACGGCCATTCCATATCCAGGGACGACGACGACACGACGAGCTGTTTCAAGGAGCATAGCCACATCGTCGGCAGAGGCGGATTTAACCCGACCTGCGTACATATCGTCTGCGGTCATCCCGGGTGAAGTGATCGCCGACGCTCCCACGCCGCCGAACAGGACGTTACTTAAGGAGCGATTCATTGCTTTGCACATCAGGTTGGTGAGGATGAGGCCGGCTGTTCCGACTAGTGACCCCGCAATAATCAGGACGCTGTTTCCCAGCACAAAACCTGTTGCTGCTGCCGCCAGCCCTGAATAGGAGTTAAGCAGCGAAATGACGACCGGCATGTCAGCGCCTCCGATTCCAATCACCAGCACCACGCCGAGCAGTGATGCAGCGGCGACCAACGCCCAATATGCTCCGAAGAAGGCGGGATCTCTCACCAGCCAAACTCCCAACAAAAGAGACACCAGTCCCAATACGACAATTAGCAGCTTCTGCCCGAAAAACTGCACCGCCTTCTCGCTGATCAGCCCCTGGAGCTTACTGAAGGCGACCAGGCTTCCAAACAAAGTGACAGACCCGATTAGCCCTGAAGCTGCCGCGGCTACTGTCGTCTGTATAATCGGATCCGGCGTGTGAAGAACAGTCTCGATCAGCGCCGCGCCAGCGACCAACACTGACGCCCCTCCTCCAAAGCCGTTGAACAGAGCCACCAGTTGAGGCATCGCGGTCATCTTTACCTTAATTGCCAGTGCCGCGCCGATTGAAGCGCCGACCACACTACCAGCAATGATCACTTCAAACCCGATAATGCGTTGATTGAGCAGGGTGACCACAATTGCGATGAACATACCGATCGCACCCAAAAGATTCCCTCGTACAGCAGTACGCGGATGGGAGAGGCCCTTCAACCCTAAAATAAAGAGTGATGCTGCGATGATATACGCTATACTTACCAATGTCGTTTGTAGATCGATTCCCATATCTTAGTCCTTTTTCCGGCGGAACATACTCAGCATGCGATGTGTGACCATGAACCCGCCTACTACATTTAATGTTGCGAAGACGACGGCGATGAACCCCAATACGGTTGTTAGAATCGTCAGCTGAGCGCCGGCAGCGATGATAGCTCCAATCAGGGTGATTCCAGAAATTGCGTTGGATCCTGACATAAGCGGAGTGTGTAGGATCGGCGGAACCTTTGTTATTACCTCGAAGCCGACGAACAGAGCCAGCACAAAAATGGTAAGTGCAGTGATAAAATCCATCTGTATTCTCTCCCTTTTCTACGAATCGAGGGTCGCGGCGGGCATATCTAAGCGTTCCCGCACCTGCGGGTGCAATATCTCCCCGTTTTGAGCAACCCGAGTCTCTCTCATTATCTCATCTTCTTCATCGAGCTTAATCTTTCCATCTTCTGTTATGTGGATGAGAAAGTTAGAGATATTCTTGGCATACATCTGGCTGGCATGATATGGGATGGTGCTCGGAATGTTAATCGGTCCGAGTATCGTCACTCCGCCTTTGACCACAATCTCTCCGGACCGGGTGAGCTCGCAATTCCCACCCCGTTCTGCCGCCAAGTCAACGATCACCGAGCCGGGGGACATCTCTCTTACCATCTCCCCGGTTATCAAGATAGGAGCTTTCTTGCCCGGTACGGCTGCTGTAGTGATGACCACGTCGCTTCCCGCCACGGCTTTGGCCATCAGTTGACGCTGCCGCTGGTAGAATGATTCGTCCATTGATTTAGCATATCCACCACTTGTCGCGACTGCTTCGTCTTCCAGTTCAAGCTCCACGAACTTCGCCCCCAGGCTCTCTACTTCTTCTTTGACCGCTGGGCGGATATCATAGGCAGAGACAACGGCCCCCAGTTTGCGGGCCGTGGCAATCGCTTGCAGCCCGGCTACCCCTACACCGACCACATACAGACGAGCCGGCGAGATAGTTCCTGCCGCGGTCATCATCATCGGGAACATTTTGGGCAACGTCTCAGCCGCGAGAAGCACCGCTTTGTACCCGGCAATTGTCGCCATGGAAGATAACACATCCATGCTCTGAGCACGCGTGATGCGCGGTAACAGCTCCAGGGCAAAGGCAGTGACTCCTTGTTCGGCCAACTCGCGAATTGCCTGGGGTTCTCCCAACGGCTCCAGAAATCCAATCACGACCTGATCAGATTTCATCATCTCCAGATCACTGCGACCCTGTGCCGGATTGGCCCCTAACCCACGTACTTGGAGGATCACATCGGCTTTACCGAACAGCTCAACGCGCTGGGCAACGACACGAGCCCCCTTCTCCTGATAGTCCTCATCGGGAAATCCAGCTTCAGCGCCGGCGCCCGCCTCTATCCATATATCAAAGCCTTTCTGAACCAGCGTCGGTACAAGTGTGGGTACGAGTGCAACACGTCGCTCATCAGGAAAAGTCTCGTTTGGAATTCCAATAATCATCTATCCTCTCCTCCTCATCTGAGGCAATAATATACATAATTAGCGCTTATTCGTCAAACGGATACAACTACCAGGGCAACCAACACAACCGAACTGGCCACTGATATATTGGAGTGAGGTGATCCAGATAGAGAAAGTGCAGCCTCAAAAAGCGACTACTCGGCAGAGAAAGACGAATCTCCTGCTTCCGTATACCGCGTCACCTAACATGGCCGCAGCACAAGAGGAGCGATGGATCAAGGCGGCTATTTCCATGCGCCAGACAGCAATGGTAAGGACCGGTGCATCAACGGGGACGATTTAACAGCCTTACGGTCTGTTATTCGTCGTACGGTTTTCCGATATCAGTCGGTGGTCGTGCTCGTCCCATCACCCCGGCAAGGACCGCGATCGTGACCAGAT